>NVUU01000005.1:0-20901 GCA_002402025.1 Candidatus Aerophobota bacterium | reverse complement strand
TACWKCSTCMRAAAGTGCAAAAATATCTTTTTCCAGATACTTAAGCAGTACAAAAGAAAAAGCAAGCACATGACATCATCTGCAAAAAACGAAATGAAAAAAGCTTTTGAAGCTGCGCAAAAAGCGATTCTTGCAAAAGACACACCTCTTGCAGGCCAGCATATTGAGGATTTAGAAGCGCTTAGCAAAATATACCTTAGGAAAAACGCTTTTGACAAGCTTAGAGACTTTTTTGGAGCTTTGATTTTTGCTCTTGTCATAGCTGTTTTCGTACGCCAGATGTGGTTCGAATACTACGAAATCCCAACAGGCTCTATGAGACCCACTTTAAAAGAAAAAGATCGCCTCGTTGTCTCTAAGAACCAGTTTGGAGTGAATATTCCTCTGCTGTCAAAACACTTCCTCTTTAAACCGGATCTTGTAAAACGTGGAGGGATCGTAGTGTTTTCTGGAAGGGATATGGATATTCCTGATGTCAACACCATGTATTTCTTTCTCTTCCCGGGAAAAAAACAATACATTAAAAGACTTATTGGTAAACCTGGAGATACCCTGTACTTTGCATCAGGTAACATCTATGGTATCGACAAAGACGGGAAAGATATTTCAGCTGAAATCCAAAGAGAAACTCTTGGAAAAATCAACCACATCCCCTACATCCATTTTGAAGGAAGGGCGATTTCTCCAAAATCTCCTGTCCAAGGAATTTTCAGCCCTGTTGTCATTTACCAAATGAATGAACCTGTCGCAAAACTCTACGTCTCATCAAACAGGCAGATCCAAGGTGAGATGTTACCTATTGCATCAGACAGAACTTCAAAAATCACAAAGTATGAAGACCTCTGGGGATTTAAAAACTATGCAATGGCCCGTATCATCGACAGAAAGCAATACCTCTCTTTTAACGGGGCTAATTTAGAAAATATTAAGCCGTCTGATTTGTATTTAGAGCTTACACACTCCCCAAGCCTTCAAAACGCAACACTTGAAAGAGACTATTATGGAAGAGTAAGACCAACCGTTGGGCTTAGCAAATCCTATATCCCTCTTAATGAAACCCACCTAAAGCGTCTATTCGATAATCTCTACACTGCACGTTTCCTCGTTGATCAAAATGGCAGTATCAGACGCTATGGATATAAGAAGTCTCAACAGCCTCAAATGTTCCAAGCAAAAATCGAAAACGTACCTGCTGGAACCTATGAGTTCTACCACGGGAAGGCTTACAAAGTTGGCTGGCAAGGAACTTTGATAAAACTTCCTAACGACCATTCGATCTATGCTTTCTCAAAAGAGAAGGCTAAAATGTTTTTCAACCTCGGGATTGAGTTCGATACAAGGTTCTCTCCAGACTCTTCTACGCAGTCTTTGCTTCCATCAAGATACGCATTCTTCCGAGATCAAAATCTCTACGTAATGGATACTCTTACCTACAATAAAGATGAGAAAGTGATTCAGAATTTCAGAAAGAATGAAGAGCTAAGAACATCTTATTCAAACGGCACCTACTCTGCTTTTTCAGAGCAAAAGGTCACAAAAAAAGATGGTACAATAGACGCTGACTTTATCAAACAATACGGAATCACAGTACCTGCCAAATCCTACCTTTGCCTTGGCGACAACTACGCCATGAGCGCTGACACAAGGGACTTTGGTTTTGTTCCAGAAGAGAACTTAAAAGGTGTTCCTGATTTCTTATTTTGGCCCTTTGGTGAAAGGTTCGGCTATCCAAATCAGCCGCTATATGGGTTTATTACTCTTCCAAGACTCATTGTTTGGATACTTGCTTTTGGAACAATTATTGTTTCTATCATTATCCATAGAAAAAGAACAAAGCTTCCTCAGAACTTTGACTAAAGAGTAGCTTTTTATTCACCCAGAATTTAAAAAATTCCACTTTTTTTAAACTGGAGGAATTATGGCTAGCGTATTAAATACTCAATATACTTTAGAGCAAATGCATCTTATCGAAACATATATAACAGCGGTTCGCTTTGTTGAAGAAGATGGGGCCCTAAAGCTCAAAACACTAAACTGTTTTGAATCAATGAAGTATACCGCACTTTAAAATTTAAACTTGCAGTTGTTTATTAACAATTTTTTATGCTAAATTCTTCCTTTATTTCTAAAAAAACAAGGAGAATTTTTATGTCCACGTTGACGCCCGTATATACCGTAGATCAAAAAAACATAATAAATAAATACATTGACGCCGCTCAARAAGGGAAAAAAGCTGATCTGGAACAAACTCTTAGCCCAAATGTAAGAGCCGAATGGACTATAAACAAGGATAAACCAATAGTGGTAGAAGGTCGTGGCGCACTTATATTGAAAATAAATGAGCTTGTACAAGGAAACCCCATTACCTTTTCCAACATATCGTATGACGGACACACTGTCGAATTGAGACAAAAGATAACCGTCGATGGAAGTACAGTATCTTCACAGGCAAAAATAACATTCACTTTTGATGGCGGATTGATCATCGGTATTAAATCAAAAGACACCATGGAATTTCTTCCATAAGATTAAACACCTAGTGCCTTTGAGCCCCATTTTGAAATAAAAAAACCAACCTTCATTAGGTTGGTTTTTTATTTAACTTTAAGATGCTACAAAACCTTATGCTTTTCTAATCGCGATCTTTGCAGGCTCCCCATTTAAATCCAAATCACTTCCCTGGCAGCTATCAAAAGACACGCTGCTTGCGAGCACTTCATGGCAGATATAGTCCTTATGCTCTTCGTAGGATTTTTGAACTTTAGGAGTCGTTTCTATCTTGATATGCACCCTATCGGTGATCTCAAAGCCTTCTGACTTTCTTATTGTGTTGATCTTATTCACAAGCTCTCTTGCAAAGCCTTCAAGGCGCAGCTCATCCGTGAGGTTAACATCAAGAGTGATGGTAAATTCGTTGCAACTAAGCGCTACAAGATCACCTGCAGTTTCTTTTTTGACTTGGATATCTTCAGACGTTAGTGTGATGTTTTCCCCTTGTACTTCAACATCAAGAGATCCTTTCGTATCTAGCTCTTTGAGCATGCTTTGATCAAAGCTCTCAATGAGCTTTTTAAGAGGTGCCATAAGCTTGCCAACTTTCTTACCAAGAACTCTAAAGTTCGGTGTTGCTTTAAGGGTTACAATAGAACCTTCATCAGAACACAGTTTTACACCTTTTACATTAAGTTCTTCTTCGATAAGGCGCTTCTGCATCTCAAGGGCTTTAAAAACTTTTTTATCCGATGTAATTATCTTTGCAGATAGTAACGGCTGCCTTACTTTCACCTTGCTCTCTTTTCTTAAGCTATGGCCCATGCTTACAGCTTGCTGAACGAGTGACATTTCATACTCAAGCTCTTCATCCCTTAAAGAGGTGTCCACTTGTGGATAATCGCAAAAATGGACAGACTCTTTGTCATCTTTAACTCGTATCTCTTGGARAATGGCATCTGAGATAAATGGAACAAATGGAGCTGCTACCTTAATGAGGTCAGAAAGAACTCTATGTAGCGTCATAAAGGCTTCGTCTCTATCAGGGGTTCTTTCACTACTCCAAAACCTTTTCCTGGATCTTCTAATATACCAGTTCGTAAGTTGCTCGATAAAATCAACAAACGGATCAACAGCTTTAATCATCTCATAACTATCTAACGCTGTTTCAACATCATGGATTAACTTTTGTGTCATGGATAAGATCCATCTATCTATAGAAGCTTTTGGCTTCTTAAAATTTTTCGGTTCCCATTTGTAGATGTTCGCATACGTTGCGAGGAAATAGTAAGAGTTCCAAAGAGGGATTAAGAACCGACGCATCGTCTGCTCTACTCCTTTCTCTGAAAATTTCAGATCGTCTGCTTGCACAACAGGACTATGAAGAAGATAAAGCCTGATTGCATCTGCCCCATACTTATTCATAACAATGTTGGGATCAGGATAGTTCTTCAGCCTCTTAGACATTTTCTGGCCATCTTCTGCAAGAATAATGCCATTTACAATCGCATTTTTAAAAGCTGGCTTATCATGAAGAGCTGCAGCAAGAACTGTAAGTGTGTAAAACCATCCTCTTGTCTGATCAAGTCCTTCTGCAATAAAGTCCGCTGGGAACTTTTCTGGGAATTTATCTTTATTCTCAAAAGGATAATGGATGCTCGCATAAGGCATCGATCCAGTTTCGAACCAGCAATCTAATACCTCTGGAACTCTTTTATAAGTTTTTCCATCTACCTCGAAAGTAAGATCGTCAATGAAATGCCTATGAAGATCATCTATCTTCTTTCCAGTTCTTGTTTCTAAATCTTCTTTTCCTCTTATCACGATAAAGTCATTATCTTCAGAACGCCAGATAGGAATTGGGGTTCCCCAATATCTATTGCGGCTAATCGCCCAGTCTCTTGCATTCTCTAGCCATTTCCCAAAACGGCCCGTCTTAATATGGTCTGGGACCCAGTGGATTTGAGAGTTCGCTTTTAGGATTTTTTCTTTGACTTTCTCTACTGCCACAAACCAAGTCGTCACAGTCTTATAGATAAGTGGAGTATCAGATCTATAACAGAAAGGATATCTGTGTCTTATCTGCGTATGAAGAAATATCTTACCTGCGGCTTTCAACCTTTTGATAATATCTTTATCTGCATCCTTTACAAACATCCCCTCATACTCTGGGATCTCCTTTGTAAACTGGCAGTTTTGATCAATAGGAGATACAAGCTCAATGTTTTCCCTTTGACAGATATAAAAATCCATCTCTCCAAAAGCGGGTGCTGCATGCACAATGCCAGAGCCATCATCTTGTCCAACAAAATCATCAACAAGTATTTTGAAGCTGTTTTCAGAAGCTCCCTCTACAAAGTAATCAAAAAGCGGCTCATATTTTTTGTATTCTAGATCTTTTCCTTTTAGAGATTCTAAGGTCTCATAATCACTCTCTTCTTTGTAGTAAGCTTTTAAACGGCTTTTTGCAAGGATGTAGTTTTCCTGTGTTTTGTTGTCTTTGATCTTTACATAGTCAATTTCAGGGTGAACAATCACAGCTAAGTTTGACGGAAGAGTCCAAGGCGTTGTCGTCCATACAAGAAGGTGCGTATTTTCCTCACCAAGCAGTTTGAACTTTACAGTAAGCGAAGGATCATCTACGTCTTTGTAGTTTAAATTCGCCTCAAAGTTCGAAAGAGGTGTTCCAAGCTTTGCTGATACTGGCATCACTTTAAAACCTTCATAAATAAGGCCTTTATCCCACAGCTGTCCTACAACCCACCAGACAGACTCCATATAATCTGGATCCATCGTCTTGTAAGAGTTATCAAAGTCAACCCATCTTCCCATACGAAGAACAGTGTCTTTCCACTCGCCTACAAACCTCTGTACAATAGATCTACACTCTTCATTGAAATTCGCAATACCAAACGCTTCAATAGATGGTGCGCCAGAAAGATTTTTAAGCTTTTCAATTTCATTCTCAACAGGAACGCCATGACAGTCCCAACCAAACCTTCTTGGAACATGAAAACCTTTCATGGTCTTATATCTTGGAATGATATCCTTTAGTGTTCCTGCAAGCAGATGACCATAGTGAGGAAGACCTGTTGCAAAGGGAGGGCCATCATAAAAGGTGAAAGAAGGAGACCCTTCTCTCATTTCTACTGATTTTTCAAAAAACTTCTTCTCATTCCAGAGTTTGAGGATTCTCTCTTCTCTCTCTGGAAACTTTTCTTGGTCTGTTTTAAACATATGGCCTTAGATCCCCTTATATATAGAGATAGATAGTAACGGATTACCCCTGTTTTTGGCAAAAAATCTGATGCCAATACCAGAGAAAAATCCCCTTTACAGCTATATCCCCCGGGGAGTACCCTCAGGGAGAAATTTATTCGAAAATATGCTATAATGATATACGGGGGTGTACTGGTTTCGACTTGGAATCAAAGTAATAAAGGCATGCAGAGGACGTCGGTTGGCCTCTTAAAAAAACCGATAAGACATTAACTGTCAAAACACAACCTGGGGCTGTAGAGCTCCAAGCCGCTTAATACCTAACCCGTTTTAAGTAGCCGATGACCTAGGGGCCCTGCCAGAGGCTTTAGGAACCATCGTTATAATTCTGGTATGAATCTTTGCTTTTGGTCACTCAGAGCTGAGATTCGAGATTTTGTAGTGACACATCCATCTATTACAGCGCACCTTCTGGTTAGATGGACAAGGTAAACAAGGTGCTAAGCATGTAGTCGTTATTATGGAGTTTGCTAAGGACGAGAGTTCGATTCTCTCCACCTCCAATCAATTTTAAGGCTTCACTTTTATCAGTGAAGCCTTTTTACTTTCAGTGAGATGCGCTCAATAAGTTAAATTGAAAAATTGCACTATATGACGTTCAATTACGCACTAGACTAGATAAAACTGCAGCAAAAACCACTTTTAGTTTCCCCCTTTCCATGCTATATTTTATTAAAATCTGCGATAACAATGATGAATTAGGAAATATAACCGCATTGTAAGGCTGTTGGCCAAAAGCCGTGGAACGACATAGCATTCAAAACTGACGAGGGCTTATTTTGAACAAAAACTCGAGGACAAAAGCCTATGAAAGCCGAAATATCCATTCGGGACTATCAGCCAGAAGATGCTCAAGTCCTCGCCCATATCTATTATAACACGATTCACCGAATCAATATTCAACACTACACAGAAGAGCAAGTAGATGTATGGGCTCCTGCCTCAAGTTTAGAAGCGGAAGGATGGGGAAAAAAGTTTTCCAGGACTAAACCAATCATCGCAACAGCTGAAAATCAAGTCGTGGGCTTTGCTGAGTTCGAGCCAAATGGCCACATTGATTATTTTTATTGTCATCATGAATGGATTGGCAAAGGTGTAGGATCAGCTCTTATGAAAGAGATTCTTCAGAGAGCAAAAAACAATCATATTCATCACATTTTTTCTTCTGCAGTGAGCATCACTGCGAGGCCATTTTTTGAAAAACATAGGTTTAAAGTAGTGAAAGAACAGAAGATGGTCAGAAAGGGCATTGAACTGACAAACTTCAAGATGGAACGACGAACAGTCTAGTCTTCTTCTTTTTTCTTATGTGACATCTGTGACGCTTGTAACTACGAGAGAAAATCCTGTCACATATTCATCTAATATAAAGCGTAATTCTCTAGAGAATACGACCAAAAGGTTATGAGATTGTACATTTCCATCTTCCGTGAGGCTGGCCATTTTTGTAGATCAAGATAGCTTTAGCCCCTTTTTGATTCTCTCTYCAATATCCTTGTCAATGTTGTTCCAGTACTCAAATACCCGCTTAAGAATAGGCTCTGATACACCCTTCTTGAGGTGTCCAATAACATTTGAAACTAGTCGATCACGCTGCTCACTGTCCATGACTTTGCGTACTAGGTCGCCTGCTTGACTCCAGTCATCATCGTCCTTTCTTAGTGTGTAGGCAGCACGAACAAACTCACCACTTGCTCCCCATACTTCCATCTGGGGATAGCGTTCTCCATCTGCTTTAGGACCTCCCTTTGAGTTTGGTGCATATACAGGATCAGAAATATTCTCTACTCGCATTGCTCCATCCTTACTGTAGCTATGAAAAGGGCACTTTGGATGATTTACCGGAATCTGTTTGTAGTTTACCCCTAGGCGAGCACGATGTGCATCAGCATAAGAAAAAAGGCGGGCAAGGAGCATTTTATCTGGGCTGGGACCTATCCCCGGCACCATGTTATTCGGCTCGAAAGCAGCCTGCTCTATCTCTGTATGGAAGTCACAAGGATTTCGATTAAGCGTTAAGCGACCAACCTCTTTTAAAGGATAATCACTCTGAGGCCAAATTTTAGTTAAGTCAAATGGGTTAAGCCTATATGAGAAGGCCTCCTCAAAAGGCATAATCTGCACTTTAAGAGTCCAGCTTGGATATTCTTCTTGTTTTATAGACTCAAATAAATCACGACGGTGATAGTCAGCGTCAACTCCAGCTAAGTTGTCAGCCTCATCCTGTGAAAGAAAATCTATCCCTTGGTCTGTCTTAAAGTGATATTTCACAAAGTAACGTTCACCATTTGCATTTATCCACATGTATGTATGACTAGAATAGCCGTTCATATTTCTCCAGGTCTTCGGAATCCCGCGATCCCCCATAAGCCATGTCACTTGATGGGCTGACTCAGGGGAAAGAGTCCAAAAATCCCATTGCATATCGTTGTCCCGTAAGCCATTGTCTGCACGCCGTTTTTGAGAACGAATAAAGTGTTGAAACTTCATCGGATCGCGAACAAAAAATACAGGGGTATTGTTTCCTACCATATCGTAAATACCTTCACGGGTATAAAACTTTAGAGCAAAGCCGCGTGGATCACGCCAAGTATCAGGGCTCCCTTGCTCTCCGGCTACTGTTGAGAATCGTACTAATGTGTCAGTTTTCATGCCAGGTTGAAAAAGTGTCGCCTTTGTATAAGCACTTATGTCTTTAGTCACTTCAAAATAGCCAAAAGCTCCTGATCCTTTTGCATGTGGTTGACGTTCAGGAATTTTTTCTCGATTAAAATTGGCCATCTGTTCAATAAGGAAATGATCCTGAAGTAATATAGGACCATCGACCCCAACTGTAAGAGAAAACTCATCACTAGGAACCGGAATCCCAGCATCGTTTGTAGTAGGTTTGAAGTTGTCATCTTTCATAGTAGGGCCTCCCTGGATATTAGATTTTATTTTAACTTGTATCAGAAATAAGAAATTTTAACATGATGTTTTCTTGAAACAAAAAACAATCAAAAGTACTGCTATGAACCTTACTCAGAAGCTTATCCCCTTTTTTTCAATATTTGTTCCTCTTGTTTTTAAAGCAATGGTAGGAAAAAGGGACGTTCTTTTAAAAAATATTTTCCAGGACTAGTAGGTTGCTTCTCCACTCTTTTCTTTGACCTTTGGGACTTAAGGAATAACAAAAAAACAAAAACACTGATGCTTCAACACATAAAAGAAAAATTAAATAGCAAGAGCGGGATGGTTTTATTAAGCTACCACGAAAGAATTCATCTAGATCCACTATTGAAAGATTTTATAAAACAACCTGGACGGATTATGAATGCCACTGGCAATATAGAAGACCTCCGCCAGTATAAGATATCAGAAAACATGAAACACAAATTTGAGTCAATCTAACTCCTCACAGCAACAGTAATACATTTATCGGTAGTTACGGGTAAGATTAGCTTTTTAAAGTTTCTCCATCTCAAGTTTTTATATCTCATTCATTTACAAATAGTTACACCTAACATTTCCTTACTAGGAAGTTCTTGACTTCCTAGAACTTCCGTGTTAACTTCCTAGTAAAGTCAGAAACCCAGGATGCCTAATGCTTGAAGAATTTCTCAGACAGAATGAAGGAAAAACCCTTGAATTTAAGGAAAATACAAATAGTCTAAAAGGTATCATCAAATCTATCATTGCATTTGCAAATACGGCTGGAGGCGTTATTCTAGTCGGCATTAAAAATCACAGCAAAGAAATTATTGGTCTTGAAAACCCTTTGCTCGAGGAGGAAAAAATCGCAAATGCGGTTGCAGATAGCATAAATCCTCTTATGATCGCCTCGATAGAAATTACCTCTTACAGAGGTAAAGAACTACTCGTGATTCGAATTCCTCATGTAGCAGGACCTTATTACCTGAAGCAGGATGGAGAAGAACACGGTACATATATTCGACTGGGTTCCACAAATCGCAAAGCAGATTCAGAAACAATAAAAACTCTGAGATTATTTGCTTCAAACATCTCATTTGATGAGCTTCCTTCATTAAAAGGATCGATTGATGAACATTATCTGAACAAAACATTTCAAAGCATCAATAAATTCCCAACCAAAAAGCAGTGTCAAATGCTAGGAATCTATTCTGATCGTTTTGGAGAAGTTAAACCTTCTATCGGGGGAATTTTACTTTTCAGTCATGAACATACAGAAATTTTTCCCGACTCTACTGTTCGATGTGCCTATTTTAAAGGAAATACAAAGGAAAAAATTCTTAATCATACCGATATCACTGCTCCTCTCCCTTCAGCGGTAGAAGAAATCATTGCCTTTATCGAAAAACACTCCACAAAAGAAGCTTTCRTTGGAAAAACTAAAAGGATCGACGTACCACAATACCCTCCTGAAGCACTTCGAGAATTAGTGATCAACGCTTTAGTTCATACTGACTATTCTATGAATGGTGCTCACATTCAAGTGGCTCTTTTTCTTGATCGCATTGAAATCACAAACCCGGGAGGACTTCCTTTTGGGCAAACAATGGAAAAAGCTCTTTCAGGATACTCTCGTTTAAGAAATCATGTCATTGGGCGTGTATTCAGAGAATTAAAATACATAGAGCAATGGGGATCAGGTCTTCAGAGAATCCATGCAATATGCAAAAAGTTAGGGTTAAAGCCTCCTAAATTTGAGGAGCAGGACAACCATTTTAGAGTGACTTTGTATTCTACTAAAGAAAGTCCTGTAAAATATTCTCGTAATGAGCAAATTTTAATTAACCATTTATTAAAGCACGATACAATCCAAACATCAAAGGCCGCTAAATTGTGGAAATTGTCAGACCGCGCCGCTAGAACCCGCCTTTCAAAAATGTTGAAAGAAGGAATTATCACCCGTATTTCGACTTCTCCAAAAGATCCATACGCTGTGTATGTATTAAAGAAAGATTAGAGAATTTCTTCCACTCAAAAGTTCTTAATTCGTCCAATCACCACTTAAATATTACCGAATAAACGGTACTATTTAGAAGAAAGGACCTTTCATGTCAAAATTCATCTATAATATCCGTATTTCTACTGATATTGCGGCAAAATACAATCAGATGCCAAAATTTTACTTGCTTATAGCTGAATTATTATGTTATATACTGCTATAACGGCAAATAACTTATGAAACTAGCTATGGATATAGGTCACATAATACAATTTCACCGCAAAAAGGCAGGTTTGTCACGTATTGATCTAGCCCATTTCGCTGGTCTTGGAAAAACACTAATTTACGAGTTAGAACATGGAAGGCTAACAGTGAGTTTCGACAAGCTAATGAGTATCTGCAAAGTTTTAAATATTAAATTGATCTTTACAAGCCCTTATATAAAGGAGTTTGAAGATAGTGATGCGAGCTAAAATATTTGTTGATCAAGAGCTTGCTGGGCACTTGGAAAAGCTAGATAAAGGTTATCGATTCACTTACCTTTCCAACTATCAAGGCCAGTCTGTATCACTAACTATGCCGGTTACAAAGTCCTACTATGACTATGAAACCTTTCCCCCTTTTTTTGATGGACTGCTTCCTGAAGGTATCATGTTAGAGGCTCTACTTAAACAAGGCAAACTTGACCGCAGCGACCTGTTTGGACAGCTCATAACCGTAGGCGGTGATTTAGTAGGCAACGTAACAGTGGAGGCAGAAAAATGAGTCGTTGCCCTCTTACTTACAAGGAATGTGGAAATCGAAAGTATTCAAAAGAGGGATTACAGCTATTTTCAAATAAACTCAAAGTAGATCCTGACTTTCCTTTTTCTGCAGCAGAACAAATAACTCTAGCTGGAAAATATGCAACTAAGCTTTCCATTGCTGGAGTCCAACCAAAATTAAGTGTGCGATTGAACATCCCTAATCATCGATTTGACATTGTTGATAGAGGGGGTGTTTACATTATAAAACCTCCCCACCCAATCTACCCTGAGCTTCCTGAAAACGAAGACCTAACTATGAGATTAGCGAAAACTACGGGAATAGACGTTCCTTTTCATGGACTAATCTACGGTTCAGATGGTTCTCGAAGTTACTTAATCAAGCGATTCGATAGACACGGTAATAGGAAAAAATATGCTATCGAAGACTTTTCTCAGCTTTCTAATCACACACGTGACACAAAGTACGATAGTTCAATGGAGAAGCTCATTCCTATACTAGAAAAGCACTGCTCCTTTCCAGTGCTAGAAAAGGTCAAGTTGTTCCGATTAATGCTTTTCTGCTTTCTAGTTGGGAATGAAGATATGCACCTCAAAAATTTYTCAWTGATWCNRTCGNNARMWCAAAKTSGAANYTGKCCCCTGCATATGACTTAGTTAACTCCACTATAATCATTGATGGATCTGAAGAGTTGGCTCTTCCAATAGCAGGAAAACGTAGTAAAATTATCCGAAGTATTTTATGTGACTACTATGGATCAGAAAGACTGGAATTGAATTCAAAAGTCATCAAAGATGAATTACAATCTCTACACCAGGCTAGCAAAGGCTGGGATGAATTCATTCAACAAAGCTTCCTATCTCAGGAAATGCAACAAAAATATCGTTCTCTTATCGTACAAAGATGTAAGCGACTATTCCACTAATTTTCAACCTTCCACACTTTAGTAAGCGGGTATGTTTCTAAGAGTTCAATCAAAAGTTCTGAACGTGTCCAACCACCTCCATTCTATTTTAAAGCTTCACTTACCAGAGTGAAGCCTTTTGTTTTCAAGCAGATATGCGCATTAGACCGAAGAAAGCTACAGTAAAAGCTGTTTAGTTTTTAAATCTTTCATGCTATTTTTCCGATGAGGTCTGCGATAACAGAATATAATAGACTGTATTGCATCAGCCAACAAACTGCTCACCTAATCGTAAGGTTGTAAATGTACAAACATTTCATAGCCATGTTGGAACCCCAAGGCGTGGTCGATATAGTATTCAAAACTAGTAAGAGCTTATCTATCTAGAGTTGCAACATAACCGTCCCCCCTAGAATCTTTTTCCATTCTTCGAATGCCAGGCATGACTCCATTAAAGCTTTTTTTCTACTACAAACCTCTATATTATTTACCTTTATCAAATGGGTGATAGCGTTGTAGATGGAAACAAACTCATCCTTTGACTGACTGACCAAAAAACATTGGAGATCCCATTGCCCCCACTTATAAGCTGTAAATCTATCAGTAAATCATACGGCTTGCGCGACCTTTTTCGAGACCTTTCTGTAAGCTTTTCTCCCGGAGACCGCGTAGGGCTTATAGGCCCCAATGGCGCCGGAAAATCTACGCTTTTAAATCTATTCGCTAAACTAGATAGCCCAGATACTGGAGAGATCGTTCATAGCAAAAGCGCTCACATAGGCTATGTCCCCCAACATATCGAGAAACACAGTGGAACTGTCCAAGAAGTTCTCGAAGATGCTTTGATCAATGACACTCATATCGACGAATCTAATAGAGAGAGGCATATTCGAAGAATACTAGGTCAAGTAGGTCTTGCAGATCCTGCGCAGCTTGCCAGTGAACTTTCTGGAGGGAGGACACGGAGGCTTGCCATCGCCAAAGCTCTTGTCAACGAGCCCAATATTCTCTTGTTAGATGAACCAACAAACCATCTTGACCTCGATACGATTTTATGGTTAGAAAGCTTCCTTAAGAGATCCTTTAAAACTTTTATTGTCACAAGCCATGACCGCGCGTTCCTCGATACTATCAGCAGTAAGATCTGGGAATTGAGTCATCGATACCCCAAAGGGATTTTTTCTGTTGATGGGGGGTATGTCGAATTCATAAAGGCTCGGGAAAACTTTTTAATGGGTCAGGAGAAATATGAGAGAAGTCTCAGATCAAAAACTCGTAGAGAGGAAGAATGGTTGAAGCAATCTCCTAAAGCGCGCTCAACAAAAGCTAAAGCGCGCATACAAGAAGCCGCCAGACTTCAGCATGAACTCGCCAATGTTAAATTCCGGAATACCGAAAGTAAAACAGAGCTTGGCTTCAGCTCCACCGATAGAAAAACAAAAATACTGCTAACTGCAAAGAACATCAGTAAAGAGTTCGAAGGCAAAAAAATCTTCTCAGAAATAGATATCAGACTGGTGCGGGGAGACCGGATAGCTATTGTAGGAGACAATGGCAGTGGTAAAACTACATTGCTCAAAATACTCGCCGGAGAGATCAACAGCGATAGCGGTACTATAAAATATGCTGACGGTTTGAAGATCTTTTACTTCGATCAACACCGTGAAAGCTTAGACTTAAACCTTTCTCTACGCGATGCACTCTCTCCTAATGGCGATACTATAATCTATCGAGGCAGTAGCATCCACATTTACAGTTGGTGTAAGAAGTTTTTGTTCGATAAAAGCCGCTTAGACCTCCCCATAAAGCTGCTGTCTGGTGGCGAGCGCGCTCGTGTTCTCATTGCTCGTCTGATGATGCAGCCAGTTGATTTATTGCTCCTCGATGAACCTACGAATGACCTTGATATCGACACTCTTGAGATCTTGGAGGCAAGCCTCGACGATTTTCCGGGTAGCGTTGTCCTAATCTCCCACGATCGTGCAATAATCGACCGCGTAGCAGACAATTTGGTAGCTCTCGATAGCAATGGAGGACATAGCACTTTTAATGATACAGAAGCTTGGCTGCAGCACCGAAAAAAATGCGCTTTAGAAAAGTCTCGAGAACCCTCTGCCACCAAAACAAAGACATCTGTCAAAAAAACTAAACTCTCCTATAAAGAGAAGAAGGAGTTGGCGAAGATGGAAGAGACTCTCACAGCTCTCGGAGAAGAAATAGACGCCTTGTCAGCTATCTTAGCGGACCCTGCGATTCAGAACGACACCGACGCCCTTCAACAGACCTGCCAAAATCTTGCCAATAAACAGGAAGAAGTCGACGAAGTCTATCGTCGATGGCAAGAACTTGAGGATAAGACCTAAACCAACATATCGCACTCCTCACAGCACTCACCTTAAGTCACTTGCGATACTTACCTTGTAAAATGTGCAATAAATGCATATAAATGCCTTGTCAAATGTGCATTCATCTACTATTATAAAGGGTAAAAAGGTGCTTATGAAAAGAGATATTGAGCTTGATTTGCTTCGCTGGAAAGATCTAAATGGACGATTACCTCTACTCTTGAGAGGAGCAAGGCAGGTAGGTAAAAGCTATATAGTAGAGAAATTTGGAAAAGAACATTTCGATAATTATGTCGTAATCAATTTTGAACAATATCCCGAATATACGAAATGTTTTAGTTCACTAGACCCAGTGAAAATTGTAAACTCAATCGAATTACTGTCCGGGATTACTATTCAGCCTGAAAAAACTCTTTTATTTATTGATGAGATCCAGGAATGCCCACAGGCTATTTTAGCTCTTAGGTATTTTAAAGAGCAGATGCCAAAACTTCATGTCATTGGGGCAGGATCTCTACTTGAATTTACCTTAAATGATCCCAAATTTCGAATGCCAGTTGGCCGTGTACAATTTCTTCATATGAGACCCATGTCTTTTGCTGAATATCTTGATGCATCAAATAACGAAAAATTAAGAAAATATCTAAGTACTATACATGTTAAAGATGAAGTAGAAGAAGCTATTCACAATAGATTACTTGCTCTTGTTCGAGAATACATTGCTTTAGGAGGCATGCCTGCTGTTATCTCTGCATATCTGACAAATAAAAGCCTTCTCCAATGCCAAGAAATACAAACTGCTATTCTATCAACGTTTCGAAATGATTTTGGAAAATATGCAACTCTCACTCAGCATGATCATCTAAAAACCATTTTCACCAAGGCTCCTGGTCTTATTGCACAATGGTTTAAATATTCAAAACTTGAGGCCGATACACCTGCTCGCACCTTAAAAAATGCTCTTTATAAGCTACGCGATGCTGGATTAATCATTCTTGTCTATGCAGCATCGGCTGCCGGCTTGCCCTTTGCTACTCATATGAATGAAAAAAAGTTCAAACTTCTCTTTCTAGATATAGGTCTTGTAAAACGTGCCTGTAATTTAGACTTGGACCTTTTATTTAAGCAAGATCTACTACTTATTAACGAGGGAGCTTTAGCCGAACAATTTGTCGGGCAAGAACTCCTTGCTTATACAGGGAAGAATGACATGAACAACCTTTTCTTTTGGACCCGAGAGAAAAAAAGCAGCAGCGCTGAAGTCGATTATCTTATAGCGATTGATTCCAACATCCTTGCTATAGAAGTAAAAGCTGGAGCAATTGGTTCTCTTCGCTCTCTTAAGCAGCTTATTGAAGAAAGAAAAATGCCTTTTGGTGTTCGTATTTCAGAAAATCCCCTTTCCTTTACCCATCCAGTATTGTCTATACCTTTTTATCTAATTGAACAACTGCCTCGTTTAACTAAGGAGCTTTATAAAATTCTCTAGTCTTCAATAAATCTTACATAAAGGAGCTATATGCGAATCGCGATTTCAGGAACTCACTTTTCTGGAAAGTCAACTCTAGTATCATCCTTACTAAAACAGCTCCCAAGCTATGTTTCAGTAGGCGAGCCTTACCACCTTCTTGAAGAAGAAGGATACGGATTTTCAGACCCACCCTCTGTAGAAGATTTTGAACAGCAGCTAAATCGATACAGAAGATTGGGTACATATGATGGAATATGCCATTCAGCTACTCGGTTTGATTGTTTTTGTTCCAATCGAAGACCAAAACCGCATTCCTGCACCCATGCCTAAAGACATGGAGTTAAAAGCTGCGTCGATGAAAAACTCTATGAAATCCTCTTTGAAGACTCTCAATGACCTCCACGGAAATCAAATGAGAATCGTAAACAACACCATCCAAACAGAGAACGTCCCGCTCGCACACATTCTTTACCAACTCTACTAGATAGCCTGGAGAATTATCTGCATACAATTATAGACAATGATTTTGCTTAAAATATTAATTTGTTTTATAACAAACAAATCAGGTTTATTAAACACTCTTGCTTTTTAATTTATACATGCATTACTATCCTTGAAATTAATTTAATTAACTTTGGAAATATAGTATGAGTGTATCAGAAATTTCAGACGGGATAGAACCTGTGTTCACCCAATTTTTTACAAACGAACAAGTTGAAAATGTCGTACCAGATCAGACTGAATTGCTCTTGACCGAACAAATGCCTAAGCAACATTTGGAAAACTCATCGATCATGGAATATCTTAAAACAGAATGTGATTATCAAAAACATTTACAATTGAACCGAATAAACAAAGAAGAGCAATTTTTAACAATGATTGAGAAGTTGTTAGAAAAAGACCCGACAGTTTTAGATCTGTATGCAAAATATGTTACAGATGAGCAGTTGGTTCTACTTGCAGAAATTCTACCCTCATTAAATATCAGCACACTGAATCTGTCAAATAATACATTTGAATATACTGGCATGCTTGCTCTAGCAAAGGCTTTACCAAAAACTCAAGTCATAAACTTAGAGCTAAGATCCAATTCAGGCTGTGCTATAGACAAGCTATTTCAAATTCTTCCTCAAACACAGATTCAGAAATTAGATCTTTATTCATTTGGTGGAGATTCTGAAGAAATGTCTCAAAAAGACTTTCATGCGCTAATCACTGCGCTTCCTGAATCCAAAATTTTAGAACTTGATCTCGGATGCAGCAACATTTGTGATCATCATCTAATTTATCTTATGATGACACTTCCAGAAACAAAGATCCAGAAATTGAATCTCTCCGAAAACAATATTCGTATGGAACATGATGAATTAGCAGAATTTTTTCATTTTGGAATTATGAACAGTGACTTGCAAGATTTATCTCTTGGAGGCAATTTTATGGGAGATTCGATAGCATTCGAACTGGCTAAAATTCTTGAATTTTCCAAAATCCAAAAATTAGATCTTTCACGTTGTGGTATTACAGAAAAAGGGGTGAAACAATTAGCTTTGACTCTTCCTCTTTCACAGGTTAAGGAATTAAAATTAGGAACCAATCATTTAGGAAGTCAGGGATTGATTTCCTTGTCAAATGCTCTTCCTTCATCTCAGGTTCAAGTGCTGAATCTCAGTCTTGATCAAGAAAAATTTAATTTGGAATCACTCGAGAAATTTAAAGAAGGAATTCTAAAGTCTAAAGTTATTAGCCTCTCATTTGGTTTTAATGAGATTGGAACAAATGGAGCTAGAGTCTTTGCAGAGATTTTGGAAAAAGGACACATAAAAACTTTGGAGTTGCGTTGTGACAGATCAATTGGGCCTGAAGGAGCGGAGATTCTTGCTAATGCTTTGAAACACTCGTGCCTAGAAAAGCTTTATTTTAGTTCAAATAATATCCAAGACAAAGGTTGCGTTGCTCTTGCGGAAGCTCTTCCCTTCTCAAAAATAAAGTGGCTCAGTCTAGGATTGAATGGCATTTCCAATGACAGCATACACGCTTTAATTGGAGCTTTAAAAACGCCTCTTAGCTTTCTAGGACTTGAGTATAATCAATCAATTTCTGGACAGTCTAAGGAAGAACTGATTCATGCAGCACAGCTACACGGTGTATCAATAGAACTTTGAGCTTTAATGAAATTCATTAGGGATCACTGTCTATAGACATCCATACTTGCTTGACTCACAAAATCTGGGCTTATAGCACAAGGGCTAGCTACCTTGTAGTTGCTTCAGCAAACTCTTCTGTTGCTGCAACAAGTGCTGTTGCAATTGTTGGATCATTCGCCAAATGTCCTCCATCAGGAATCATCCATAATGTGCTATTTTTCCAACTTTGATGTAGCTCATAGGCCATATCTGGCAAACATATCGCATCCCAACGACCTTGAACAATAATCGCTGGAAGATGTGCTATTCTTTGCATTCTTGAAAGGATTTGGTTGGGTTTAAGGAAAAAACCATTCTTTGCATAATGACAGAAAGCTCTCGCTACGCTAAGTAATATTTTATCATTTTGTACCATCTCTTCAATAAATGCTGGATTTGGTAGATGAGTTGCACAAGTTAAATCAAACTTCATAAATGTCCGTGCAGCGGGCATATGAACATCTGGATCGGGATCGCAAACTCTTCTGTGGTATGCAGAAAGTAAATCATGACGCTCTTCTTCTGGAATATAATTTTTAACAGGTTCATATGCTTCTGGAAACATTTTTCCCATCCCATAAAAAAGATGCAAATAATCAGGCTCTCTTACAAGCCATACTCCTCTTAAGATAAACCCTATACAATGTTTGTAGTGTTCCTGACCATAGAGTAGAGCTAACGCAGATCCCCAAGAGCCACCAAATACAACCCATTTTTCTATCCCTAAATGCTTTCTCAAATGCTCGATATCACTGATGGAAAATTGGGGAGTATTTTCTTCTATGGAAGCAAAAGGCTCTGATCTCATTGCACCTCTTTGGTCGAACATAACAACATTCCAAAGATTTAGATCAAAAAACTTAGTTATTTGTTCACTACATCCAAAACCCGGCCCTCCATRTAAGATAACCACGGGAATACCATCTGGATTTCCATAAGTTGCATAAAAGATAGAATGTAGATTTGAGACTTTTAAGAAACCTTCTTCTCTTGCATTGCCAACTGGATGAAGTGAATTGCTGAAGGACCTTTCCTCGCAAGAATGTGGAAATGAAATTTCCGCATTTAAAAAAAAGGGCATAGATATAAAAACTCCCATCAAAACATAGACATAGCAAAAATTTCTTATGCTATTCAAAAGAACTTGTCGACAATACATTGAATCAATTTCCTAGTTGCGTTTCTTAAAGATAAAGCTATAAGCAAGAAGACCAGCACCTATAACAAATACTCCTATCCCAACACCATGCATCCAATCAGCAAGGATTTGATATTTGCGTACATCCTCTCTTCCTTTATCTATCTTTTTCTGAGCAGATCCAGTAGCCGCCTTACCTATACCTTTTGTAAAGGGAGTCAGCTTCGACAAGCTTTGTACATCATCTACGCTTTTCTGACCGCTTGAAATCTTTTTCCTTCCATCAGCTACCTCAGAAGCTACATAGTTGCCGAAAACATAAAAACCTATGCCAAGGACCAAAAATACGATTCCTATAATTCTTTTAACCATAACTACACCCGAAATATTTGTTACCTACATTTTCACAATACAGAAAAGAAGCATTAATAAGTAACGCATGGTTTGCATAACAAAACCCATGAGATTTTTTTTATATTTATATATATTTAWWWWYCNANKTTKWCYRTNTTCCTATTAAACAGTTAGAGATACTGCTATAAATAAACCCTATGGATTGTTTTTGTCCTATGAATAGTTTCTTATTCTATTGAAATTCTTTCTTCACAAGAAACAAACACTGTCCTCTGATATAATACCTTTTGAAACACATGTCAAAACTTACATCTATCTAACTTATAATAAGCTGACTATGTCAATATTGACCTAAAATACTATAACCTATATTATAGGTTATATAACCCAATATATAGGTAGATATGCTAGAGCCAATATTTGGTGGAAAAAACGTTGAAAAAGTCTTTTTTTATCTTTTGGTAAATGAAAAATGTTATGGAGGGCAATTGAGACGAGTGTTTGACCAATCCCTATTTCCCCTGCAGAAAGCTCTCGAACGACTAGAAAACGGTGGTATTCTTGTTAGCTTTCTCGAAGGTAAAACTAGATTATTTCAGTTCAACCCAAGATATCCTTTCTTAAAGGAATTAAAAGCTTTTCTTAGAAAAGCTTACGAATTCCTACCACAAGAAATCAAAGACCAATATTACGAACCAAAAATCAGAAGAAGACCAAGAAAACAAGGGAAATCCTGATGAAAAAGCATATTCGTCTAAATACATTATCAATTGAAAACCTTGCTGCTATTATATCTGAAAAATTAAGAGAACACAAAATTGACAGTATTCTAGTTGAAGGCAGTTGCGTTTCAATTTATTCTCAGAATCGATACCAATCTTATGATTTAGATTACGTAACCTATGAAGACATGAAGAGTGTTACCAAAGCATTAGATGAGCTCGGGTTCGAAAAAAAAGGTAAATATTATAAGCATACTGAATGTAAATACTTCATCGATTTTGTTGCACCTCCTGTTTCTGAACCCGCGATTGCTGTTGAGCCTGAGGTGACTATTGAACCT
>NVUU01000004.1 GCA_002402025.1 Candidatus Aerophobota bacterium | reverse complement strand
AAGTAGAGAGATTGTTCCTAAAGTGTTAAATGATACAGGTGCTCTTTTTTCCTATCCAATTCTTAAGGATTTTCTAAAGCACGAGCTTGGAAAATAATCATTTTTGTTTCTTTCTTAACTAAAAATCCCTTGGTGTGCTACGAAAAAGGAAGTATCTTGGTGGGTTTGAATGTCGCTTACTCAATATAAGAAGAAAAGAGATTTTACAAAGACAAAAGAGCCGAAGGCTGTGAAACGCACTTCGACAAAAAAACGTCTTTTTGTCATTCAAAAGCATTATGCAACAAGGCTGCATTTTGACTTTAGACTAGAGCTTAATGGCGTTTTAAAATCTTGGGCTGTGCCAAAAGGCCTTTCCAAATCGACAAAGGATAAGCGTTTAGCTATCCAGACAGAAGATCACCCTATTGGTTACGCCAAATACGAAGGAACGATCCCAAAAGGTCAATACGGGGCTGGGAAGGTAATACAGTGGGATATTGGAGAGTATTTCAATACAAAGATCGATGATAAAGGAAAAGAGGTGTCTCTTAGAAAGTGTTTTAAAGAAGGCTATATTGAGATTTACCTAAAAGGCAAGCGATACAAAGGGCCTTATGCTCTTTTTCATTTCAAAGAGAAGAACTGGCTTCTTATTAAGATGAATGAGACGAAGCTTAAGGCAAGGTATGAAAAACTTGGGGTGAAATATCCTTATGCAAAATAGAGCTGCTCAACCAAGTTTTATAAAACCAAAAGGGTCAAGGGTTGGCTTTGGGGCTCTTTTCATAAGTTACTATGAGAAGAAACTAAAGTATGCAGGAAAGCTTGGAACTGGCTACGATACAATAATTTTGAAAACTTTAGATAATAGACTGAAGCAGATAGAGCAAAAAACTTCCCCTTTTAAAGATGAAATTGTAAAAGAAAAAGATGTTTATTTTGTAGAACTGAAACTTGTTGCACAGGTTAGTTTTACAGAATGGACAAAAGATGGAAAGCTTAGGTATCCTACTTTTTTGAGTCTAAGAGATGATAAATCTGTCATAAACATAAAGAGAGAGTTATGAAAAACATACACAAAAAAAACCATATAATGCTCGATGCTTTAGATGAGTATCTATCTGTTTGGAACTCTATATCTAGAGATTTTCTATTCGAGCAAAAAAGGCAATATTTAAGTTTTAGAGAGTTTATCCTCAAAGAGGAGAAGCCTTTTGAAAGAGCCACAGAAATAGGCCATGTTACAGGCTCTGGTTTCATACTCTCCTCTGATCAGACTCATCTTCTTATGAACCATCATAAAAAGCTTGATAAGTGGTTGCAGCTTGGCGGGCATGCAGATTCTAACCCCCATGCTTATGAGGTCGCTCTTACAGAATGTTTAGAAGAAAGCTCTCTTCAGTCCCTCAAATTTTTTCCGTTGGATATGCTTGCGGGTATCAGTTGCGTTTATCCTGTAGTTTTTGATTTAGACCGTCATGTGATCCCAGAAAAAGATTCTGAGAAAGAGCACTTTCACTACGATGTACGTTATTTACTGATTGCTGATAGAGATGAGCCATTTGCAGTATCTGATGAGTCTTATGATTTGAAGTGGGTGCCGCTTGATGAAGTATTGAAGCTAAATAATGAGCCCTCTATAGAAAGGCCTTTAAGAAAGATACAATACCTGATAGAAAACTATTTGGACTAAGTTTGAATCCCATAAGGGAGCTAATTAGTTCTTTTGCGGTAGGTCTTTTTGTTGGATCCTCTAACTTGCAGCGTTTTTCTAGTTCTTTGAAGGGTTTCTTCTGATTTGTGGTCATACTTGAGGATTCTTGAAGCATGTAGGTTATTATTTGCCCAAAAGCATAAACATCTGCTCGCGTATCTTGAGGTTGATTGAGGTAGCATTTGGGCCAATATTTATCGGATCCAGCCCAGAGATCTTTAAATTTATCTTCTCTTTTTTTAGCCATTTCCACAGCGATTCCAACAATTTTCTTTGAAATYGATAGATCAAGATCGATAATTTTTAGTTTTTTGACGTTGCCATCTGCATCAAAAGAAAGGACGATGTTCTCGAGCTTTAGATCGCGATTCACATGGCCTCTTTCATGCATAGCCGAGAGTCCCTTTGCGACTTTTAAAAGAATATCTTTCAGTCTTGTTTGTGTCATCCAAGTGTTATATACGAAAACGAGTTGCTCAAGGTCAATCTCATGAAACTCCATAAGGCTGGTATTCTTCTGAACTATGTTTTTTTGAGAAGTAGTGGTTTTATCACTGCCATTTGGCATAGCAGCAGCTGAAGAACCTGTATCCAGAACAACTTTTCTTCTACCGTAATGCTCAATATTAAAGTGTTCAGAAGGGGGGATGACATGATCTGATTTGTAATCCGTTCCTTTTACGGTCTTTCTTTTTTCAAACTTATAGTCACAACGCTCTGCAAGGAATCTCCAGCTCTCTTCTGAAAATCGAATAGCTTTTGTTACTCTTGCCATACCGCCTATTGAGTAGAAATCTCTTTTGCCCTTCTTCTTTAAGTGTACGATGATGGCTTTAAGGGTTTTTCCATGACGCTCTAATGAAAATGAAACATCATTCATTTTATAACGTGTTAGAGTGACTGTTTTCCTGTCCGTCTTTGGAAGTTTATCATGTCTTTTCAGGTACCTTGTACATCGAAGCACTTTTACAAGTAGTGCTGAATCAAGCCTTGTTGTTCGAACGGTTTTTAGATGAGCATCTAAACTATCTTTTTTTGTACTGAGCTCGTTAATCCTATCCTGCTCTTCTAAGAAGCGTCCCATGGAATGCTCAAACGTTACAACTCCTTTGTTTTTAAGTTTGGCAACGAGTTTTGCACCAGCAGTTGGATCCTTTTCTGTACCAAGATGTCTTGCTATACGAAGAATTTTTTCAGAAACGTTAGGAGCCACAGCTTTAGCTTGGGTTCTTTTACATCCTTTAGGATGGGGGATTTGATAGGACTTTACTTTTGCGTCAGAAGAGTAGTAACAAACTTTAATCGTACTTGTTGTAACCACTATATCCTCACACCTGTTTGTAAAAAGACCTTAGCCTTAAAAAGGCTTGAAGAAGCTATCATGGTATTTCTTTAAAAAACATTAAAAAGAAAAAACAACTTAATCAATTAAGTATCATTAGGTTATTATATCCTCTTTTTAAGGGATGATCAATGCTTAAATATCAAGTTGCCGCTAAATTATTAACCCAGGGAGAGCTTGTTGCACTCCCGACAGACACTGTCTATGGGATAGCTGCAAAAGCAGATGACATTTCTTCTGTTGAAAAATTGTTCACACTCAAAAAAAGACCAAAATTCAACCCTCTAACTATTTGCTTATCTGATGTCGAAGACTTATTTAATTTTTTAGAGAATGAAAACGATCTTGCAAATGTTCTTGCAAAAAGGTTTTGGCCAGGAGCTCTAACAATCGTGACTCTTGTAAAGAAGGAGAAAGTACATCCTCTTATAAGAGCAGGCTCTGATTATTGCGGGTTCCGTATTGCGGATTCAGATCCGCTAAGAGTGCTTATTAAAGAGGTTGGGCCAATTGTTCTTCCATCTGCAAATATTTCAGGAAATCAGCCTCTTATAGCTCCTAGTGAGATCAAAAAAATCTTTCCGGGACTGTTTGTTATAGAAGGTAAATGTAATAGATCCTCTGTCCCATCTACTGTGATTAAAGTAGATAATGGCATCACAGTGCTTCGAGAGGGGAAGATAACAAGGCTCATGCTTGATGAAGCTTTAAAATAATCACTATTTGCTGATATTATATAACCCATTTAAAACCTCAATGGAGCATTTTTATGTCTAACGTATATCCAGTAGTTGTTATGGAAACAACGGAAGGTAAAGTAGAAATCACCCTTAAGCCTAATGTGGCCCCAAAAGCGTGTGAGAATTTCACAAAACTTATCGATAAAAAATATTATGACGGGATCTCTTTTCATAGAGTGATCAAAGAGTTCATGATCCAAGGTGGAGACCCAGATGGTAATGGAACAGGTGGAGAGTCTGTTTGGGGACATCCCTTTGAAGATGAGTATAGCAAAGATGTGACCTTTGACAAGCCAGGCATCCTTGCGATGGCGAATTCAGGTCCAAATTCTAACGGTAGCCAATTTTTCATCACGACCATAAAAACTCCTTGGCTAAACCAGAAACACACGATTTTTGGTGAAGTTACAAGTGGCTATGAGATTATAAAAAAGATTGAAAGTCTAGAGACAGATGCGATGGACCGCCCGAAGAAAGGCCTTAAAATCGYAAAGATGTTTATTAAAAAATAATTTTAATTCATTGTTGTAATTATTAGTTTAGTTTTTGTTTATTGTTATTTGTATAATAGTGGTTTTTAAAAGCTAAACTTTAGAATTTTTCTATGGCTGCTGTAAACCGTCTATTACCTGTTCCTGTGATACCAGTTCCTTCTGTACCAGGGAATCATGGCCTTGTGGCAACTCCACCGAAAAGACTAGTCCTGTAAAGACTCCTATTTCGAAAGCTTTGGCGGTACTGGAAAGTCCTTCTCAAGCAGCAAAGATGGAACGCATAGCTCAAACAGGTGCTCCCTTTTCACCAAGGACTCGAGCAGCTGTTAATGGGGCTGTTCGGAAGTTGAGTATGTTGCCTGACAATTCTCCAAGGAAAAGAAGGAGTCCAGGTTCTGACGGCATTGCGAAAAGCGATAACGCAACCCGTTTTAGATACCTTGTAGAAGACACCCTTGGAGCTGGACGAGCACGCCACGAGCTTCTCGAAGAAGCTTGTCCAGTGCACTTCATGAAACGTGAAAATGGCAAGGATCGTGTCTGGGTAGATATCGCGCCTTATTACAAAAGCAAGAATAGATCATTCCCTCTAACAGCAGGTGTTATGTTTAAGTGCAAAGTGAAGGATCTACATTTGTCAAGGGGAGCTGAGGCCGAGCTTAAATCCATTAAAGCAAGGCTTTCTTAAGCGTTTACAATATCAACAAGCTCTATATCAAAGATCAAATCTTTTCCTGCAAGAGGATGGTTCGCATCAAGCGTCACCATAACCTCTTCTACTTTTGTGATAGTGACAACAATCGCAGGACCGTCGGGCTGGCGGATCTCTAGTTGCTGGCCAAGCTCTGGTTTTATATGCTCAGGGAACTGTGTTTTTTCCACATCAGATACAAGTTCTGGAAGGTGGGGGCCGTAAGCGCTTTCTGATTGGATCTTTACTGTTTTAGCCTCGCCTTTTTTCATGCCGATGATAGCTTTCTCAAAACCTGCTATAATGCTTGCATCGCCTATCTTAAACTCAATAGGTTCTTTGCTTTTTGAGGAATCAAATACAGTTCCGTTCTCTAATTTTCCTGTGTAGTGAACTTTTACGGTATCACCCTGTTTTGCTAGGTCTGTCATATTTGCCTCAGATTGGTTTTTGTATAAAAAGGCTTTGTAACTGCCTTGCCCTTTTACGCTCGGTTTAGTGTCTTTCAAAAATATAGTCAACGCTAATGTCAGTATTTTGAAACATGATTTGGCTTTTTGTCTTACTATTTGTTACAACTAAGTTGAATTTTTTTTGAGAGGTCTTGAGAGATATGAAAAGAGTAGGTGTTATTTTCGGAGGGCAGTCTGTAGAGCATGAAGTTTCAGTACAGTCTGCCAAAAATATTTATTCAAGTTTAGAAAAAGATTTGTATCCTTATCTACTGATCGGGATCACAAAAAGTGGGTCCTGGCATTATATCAATCAAGAGGCTCTTGAAAAATGTTACGAGAGTGGAGAGTTTTTCGCACTAGATGATCATATTGAGGTTTTAGAAAGACCAGTCGACCTTGGTAACTTAGATATCGATATTGCCTTTCCTATAGTACACGGCGCTATTGGTGAAGATGGGTGTATGCAAGGGCTTTTTAAATGTTTAAATGTGCCATTTGTTGGGCCTTCTGTAATAGATGCAGCTGTTTGTATGGATAAAGAAGTTTGCAAGAGGCTTCTTGAATATGAAGATATTTTAGTTGCAAGATTTTTTGTATACCACGATCTTTTAGAGGTGGACCTTGAAAAAATAGAGGATAGTTTTGGATATCCCGTTTTTATAAAACCCTCGAATTCAGGATCTTCTCTTGGTATTAATAAAGCAAAGAATAGAGAAGAGCTTGCTCTTTTTGTGAAGGAAGCTTTTTGTTATGATCACAAAATTATTGTAGAGGAAGCGATTGATGCGAGGGAGTTCGAGTGCTCTGTTATGGGGTATAAAGATCCTATTGTTTCATTGCCGGGAGAAGTGATCCCGACACATGAGTTTTATTCCTACGAGGCAAAATACTTAGATAATGATGGTGCGAGATTTAAAGTTCCGGCGCCTCTTGATCAAGAGGTAACAGAAAGTATCCAAGAGATCGCACTAAAGGCTTATAAGGCTCTTTGCTGCACGGGGATGGCAAGGGTGGATTTTTTGATCTCTCGGCAAGGAAGGATTTATCTTAATGAGGTAAACACAGTGCCTGGCTTCACCAAAATCAGTCTATTCCCAAAGCTCTGGGAACTTAGCAACATAAGCTATAGTGGCGTTTTATCAAAACTCATACAGTATGGTTTTGAGAGACACGATCATGATAATTTGCTTAAGAAAAATATCGATAGAAGAGTGTTTGAGCTCCAGACATCATAGTTTCAGGAAATCAAGCATAGCTTTTCCAACTTCTCTTCTTTTCCCTTTATAGGGGTAGTAATGCATTGCAAGATTTGGATTGTAGTTCATCTCAATGATCGAATATTTTTTTCCTCTTAGATTTGGAATGATCATATCAACGCCGCAAATATGAGTGCCAAGAGTTTTTGTAGCCTTCACTGCGATCTTTTTGAAATACTTTGGAAAGTTTTCTGTCACATCAACAGAGTCTCCACCCGTTGAGATATTTGAGTYTCTTCGAAGAAAGATCTTTTGGCCCCTTCTGAGTATGGATGTTGGAGAAAGACCATTTTTTTTTAGAAGAGCAAGCTCGATTTCTTCAAGCTTGATGTAGTCTTTAGGTGTTTTGTGGTTTTTTGGGTCTTTATTTTTTATAGCAACGAGCTCTTTTATAGAGTGTTTACCATCTGCTGTGATGTTTGCGGGATCTCTTCGCAAGATGGCAATGGGTTTGCTATCAATGATCAAAACTCTGTACTCATCGCCCTTGATTTCTTCTTCGATGAGAATAGAAAAGCCGTAGGAAAAGGCGTTTGCGAGGGCTTTGTTTACCTCGGAAGGATTAGAAGCATTCACAAAAGAAATACCAAGACCGTAGTTTGTGCTTGTTGGTTTAATCACAAGAGGCAGATTTCTCATTTTTGCAAGAGCGTCCATTGCATCATCATGGTGACTTATTTTAAAACCTCTTGGCACATCAAACCCTTCTTTCATAAGGAGTTTTTTCGTGATGCTTTTATTTTCCATGAGATGGTAGCTAAGAAAACTGTCAAATCTTGTGATGGTGGCCTGCTTCACGATTTCTTGCTTGTTTTTGTTGTAGAGTCTTACGATGTTTTGCTCTCTATCTAAGATCTCAAAGGAAACACCTCTTTTAAAACACTCTCTTAAAAGAACTTGAGTAGAGAGCTCCATATCCTCGTATCCTTTGAGATGGAAGTTTTCATACTCTTCTAGCTTTTTTTGTTTATCAAAGGACTCTTGTGCTTCATTTGTAAAAAAGGCAGAAATGTTTTTTCCGCTTTCTTGCTCAAGCAGCCATTTTTTATGCTCCTTTGCAACTCTTAGTCCATATGGAAGAAAACCTTCATTCTTTACATTTTCGATAAGTTGTTTCGAAGGGGTGATTCTTTTGCCCTCGACTTTTTCAATCTGATTCATGATGCATTCTTTATAAGGGTTTTGAAGCGCCTGATCTAACACATCTGTGACCTTTAGCATTTCTTCGAGGATCTCATGCATCCAGGTTTTTATTTTCTTTTTCTTCTCGAAATCGCAGAGGATCAAGTCCTCTTTGTTTCCTGAAATCCCTACAAGATCCTGATTTTTAAGGAACATTTTTTGTGTGCTTTTATCTTTGATCGATTGGCTTTCTTTAAAAAGGCAGAAAATTAGAAAAAGATGAACAAAGAGGATCTTTTCTTTTGTAATGCCAACAGGATCTGCCGGATCAATATCAATAGAGCGGATCTCTAAGTAAGAGACCCCACCTCTTTTTAAAGCTTCAATAGAAGTTTCATTCATGATCGGAAGGGGTTTTGGTCTGATTCTTGTATAATGCTCACTCGGGATTTGCATGAGGTGTGTGCTTAGTTGGATCCGTTTTCCGGATTTATCAAACAAACCGAGCTTTTCAAATGTTCTGCAGGGAACGTTTATGGCAAATTCTAAGTCTTTTATGTAGTCATCTAAGTTATCAAGAGAAACAGTATGCTGGCATTTTGTTTTGTTATAGTAGCCGTAAGCACTCATGCGAAGAGAGGTTGCATCCATGAGACAATAGGTGTCATTATCTAGTTTTTTGAAACCCTTTGGGATTTTATTTGAGAAATAGCTTTTATCAGCAAGCGGAGATGATCCAAAGAGATACGTGATGATCCATCCGTAGTGAAGGTAGTTTCTTGTAATATGAAAGTACTGATCTGAAATAAACCTGCTCATACTCTCTTTGCTTTTTAGTTTGCTATGCAGAGCCTCAAAAACCTCGTGAGAAAATGAAAAATTATAGTGGATGCCTGAGATGAGTTGCATGTTGATGCCGTATCTCTCTACAAGTCCTCTTCTGTAGTATACTTTTTCCATGCCACTATCAGAGGTTCCATAGTATGCGATGGGGATTTCTGATTTTTTAGGAAGTCTACATGGCATACTAAGTGGCCATAGGTGCTCATTTTTTACGCTTTTTGCAAGAAAGGCGTGAAGGTTATTTAAAAAGGCATCGATCTCTTTTATAGAAGAGAAGGTTGGCGTGATGATTTCAACTTGCGATTCTGAGAAATCCGTACTGATGTAGGAATTTTTTAGGGCTGAGCCAAGAGATATGGGGTGAGGTTTCTGGCTAAGTACTCCAGATGCATCTGTTCTAAGTGTCTCGCGCTCAAGGCCAATCTTATATTTTTGCAGGAGTTTTCTATCTGCATTTTTGCAGAAAAAATCCATCAAGAGTTTAAATCGATTTGTCATATCGCTTATTCGTATCCAAAAGGTTTACTATAAACAATCTTGGGCATTTTATAAAAGAGATCTAAACCACAATCTTTTTGGTTATGTTTAGTTAGTAACTGTTTGTTATTTAATTATGTTTATTCTATTTATAATAAATAATATTCATTAATAAAGTTGATCTTAATTTCATGAAAAGAGCGTTAGTATTATTCTTTCTTGTTTTTTTTCGATGTGCTTCTTGCGATCCTATATCTCTTTATAAGTTGACACTCGAGCAAGCGGAAATGATTGCGATTGAAAACAACAACCAGGTCAATGGGGTAAGAGAGCTATTTAAGAAGGCCAAAGAGGGTAGACTTGAATCTATTTCAAAATGGCTTCCTAAGATTGATGCATTCACAACAGCATTTGCTGCATCTGCAGATCAATTTTTCTCGAATTCAAAGAGTGCATTTATGACGCAACTTGCTCTTACTCAGTCCATTTTTTCAAGTGATGTCTATTACAACATTAAAATATCAACACTTATTGAAGAGCAGTTGAGACTGCTTCTAAATGCCGCGATTATTGATGTGCTATTTCAAACGAGGGTGTCCTATTACCGTGTAATTCTTGATATGGAAAACATTCATGCAGCAGAGGATAAGATTGAGCTACTTGCCTTTCTCTCTCAAAAGATGGAAGACCGCTATGAGATAGGAACATCGATCCTCTATAACGTAAACCAGTCCAAGGTAGCGATTGCGAATGCAACGACGGACTATTACGAGTCGATCAAGCAAAGAAAAGTCGACATGGACTCTCTTGCGACAGTTCTTGGATATGATCCTGGCGATGTAAAAATTACCTTTGCGAGAGTTGAAATCCCTGTGCAAGACATCCCAGAGTTAAAAGAGAAGCTGGAAAAACTTCAGCCTATTCTTAATGAAAATACTATGAACCTTGGAAAAAGGATTTTCAAAGAAGACTATCCGGAGAGTGAGCAAAGAGCGATGCAAAAGCTCTTTTCAAGATATGAGATCAAAAGTTTCGAAGATAAAGCACTGAAATACCAACCGACATTGAAAGTCTATGAGAACCAGGTAAATATTGCAAAAAAAGAGGTCTCAAAAACTCTTGGTGAGTACATGCCAAAAGTTGGTTTCAACTTTAACTTTGGTGGTGCTCCGACAAACTTAATAGAACTTCCCTCATCAAGATTTACAAATCAGACATTTCAGTGGGGTGCGGGAGTCACATTAAATTGGCTTGTCTTCGATAGCTTTGGAAGGGAGAGAAGGGTAAGACAGGCAAGGTATCAAAAGAATGCAAAATACTACAAATACAGAAAAGAAACACAAGATACATTTGCAAGTGTTCGTAAGAGTGTTTTTGAGATAGAAGAGTCCGCCTCAACCTTCCTTACTGCAACTTCCAATGTAAAGCTTGCAGAGCAGACAATAAAACTTGCAAATGATCAGCTAGAAGTAGGTTACGGAACGATCTTTGATTATCAAATTACAGTAGATGGGCTGATACAGGCAGTAAATACAAAAAATAAATCAAGGTACGATCTATTAAAGGCGTACTACAGTCTGATCCACGCAACTGGAGAAGACTTGATTAAGCATCAAGAGGTGAAAGGTGACAAGTCCAAGTTCTAATCCAACCCCAGTGCCAAACCAAGTATTGCCAGAGACAATACAACCAAACAAAAAGAGGTTTTTTAAAACACCTTGGAAGGTGACTATTCTGGCTCTTGTATGTGCTGCTGTCGCGTTTGGTATTGTGATCTATGTTCATGAGAAGATGACATATGTCTGGACAAATGATGCCTTTATCGAAGGGTATGGCGTAGATCTTAGTTCTAATGTCACAGAGAAGGTTACGGATTTGTTTGTGGATGAAGGAGACTTTGTGAAAAAGGGGCAGATAATAGCAGTTCTTCAGAACAATGTTCCTCTTGCTCAGAAAAAAGAAGCGGAAGCAAAAATTGTGAGTACAGAACAAGAAATCGTTGTGAAAGAAGCGTACTATCTGAAAATTCGCAACGATTATGAAAGAGCTCTTAAAGGAATAGAAGATCGCATTATCTCTGAGCAGGACTTTGATCATGCGCAGAAGAATTTTGAGATGGCAGTAGGAGAACTTGATCTTGCAAAAGCGAATTACATCCTCTCAAAAAAACAGCTAGAGGTTGTGGAAGCGCAGCTTACACATTACATAATAGAAGCTCCGCGAGATGGGATGATCGCAAAGCGTTGGATCTGGTTTGGAGATGTTGTAAGACCTGGACAAAGTCTTTATACAATGTTTGATCTGGAAGATGTTTGGGTGCTTGCTAATTTGGAAGAGAAAAAGATACGAAAAGTAAAACTTGGAGATAAGGTCAAAATTCACATAGATGCCTATCCAGGGGTAGATTTTTACGGAGAAATATTCACGATAAAAGGTGCTGCTGCATCAAAGTTCACGCTGATACCACAGAATAATGCCACAGGAAATTATACTAAAGTTGAGCAAAGAGTACCTGTAAAGATTTCAATAAAGAGACCAAGTAGTTTTTCAAAGGATGAACCCCTCTATTTATTCCCGGGGATGTCCGCAGAGGTATATGTAAAGGTTAGATAATGGCTACACTAAAACAGATATTTAACTGGGAAACACCAGGTCTTCTTGAGATTGAGTCTAGCTTAAGACACTGGCTTCTTCTTGCAAATATTATTCTTTCAAATGTGGTTATTGTTATTTCAGCTGTGGGAACTGCGATACCTATGAATGAAATACAAGGGTATATGGCAGTAAATGCTACAAAAATTGACTGGGTGGAATCTGGCTTTTTGCTTGCTCTTGGTGTGGCTGTTCCACTATCGATCTTCTTTTCACGTAAATTTGGGTTTAAACGGCTTTTTTTTGTTGGGATCGCTTTATTTGTTGTAGGTTCATTCATTGGTGGGATTTCCACCAATTACTATATGCTTATTTCTGCCCGTATTGTAGCTGGTATGGGAGGCGGCGTTATTTTTCCGGTGAGCCTTACTGTCATCAGAAGGCTATTTAAAGGAAATGCCTTAAAGATTGCTGTTACTATTTATGTTGCGATGACTTTTGGAGTGGGACTTGGCTTGGGCTGCATTATAGGAGGTTTTTTTGGTCAGCTATATGCGTGGAGGACAGTGTTTTTACTTGGGGTATATGTGGGAATCCCATGTCTGCTTTTTACCTGGATCCTTATGAAAGAGACAGGTGTCTATCCTACACCAAAATTTGACTATATAAGTTTTATATTTTTCGCATTATTTCTTATATCGACACTATTTTATCTAACACAGGTAAAAGCTCCGTGGAATACGCTTGGATTTAGATCCAACTTTTCTATTGGCTGCATGATTGTATCAGTTGGTTTTTTATCTGCATTTTTGCGGCGATATAAAATGTCTAAATCGCCTCTTTTTGCACTTTCGATCTTCAGAAGAAAAGAATTCACCATTTGCTGCATTGCGATGGCATTTGTTGGGGTGATGATTTTTGGTTCTTCGGTATCGTTTATAAATCTATTGATAGAGATGTACGAGTACGAAAGGAATGTTGTCGGAATCGTAGTTTCTATGTTTGGTTTCTGTTTTGGTCTTGGAGGGCTTATTCCGATTATCCTTGGTAAATGGGTAAAGATCCATTTCTTTGCTATTGCTGGCCTTATGCTCGTTGCTGTGAGCTGTTTTGTGAATCATTCCTTAACTTTGCAGTCTACACCAGAGGATATTCTTTTAATTCTTATAATAAGGGCGCTTGGAACATCGCTTGCCTTAGGGCCTCTTACAGCGATTTCTCTTCAAAATATGCCGGATGATTTAGCGGGTCAAGCGTCAGCTATTGTGACGATCTTCAGACAAGTGGGCGGCGCTTATGGTACTGCTCTTATCTCCATATTTTCAACGGTACGTTTTCCGTATCACCTAACGCGTTTTGCTGAGATGGTGAACACAAACTCAGCAGCATATCAGGACTATATAGCAAGGTATACAAATCGCATCATAGGTACGACAGGCACGCCAGACGTTCTTGCTGAGAAATATTCGAATGGATATGTAATGGCAAACATCTCAAAACAGGCATATATAGCCTCGTTTGACGATGCTTTTTTTATCTTTGGATGGATGTTTGTATCCTTAACGATCCTTATGATCTATCTTGCGTTCTCAAAAGAGCAGAAGATACCGCTTCCCAAAAGAAGTTAAAACTCGGAGACACCTTTTTTAATAAGAACGTTTTCAAGAGAGTGCAGTTCTTTAAGTAGATCCTTATCACTTTCCTCATCAATGAGGTTTCTGACATATTGAAGCATGGTTAGAGCTTCATGACCAATTCTATTATGGATAGCAGTTGCACGAGATCTTGCAAATAAGGCTGCGATATCAAAAAGACCACACGTTAGAGCATACTCAAAAAAGGAAATACAGCTGATTTTATCAGAGAATTCGTTGTAAGAATCGCTGAAAAATGTTTGGTTTACATCAGCACCATTTTTTATTAGGACTTTTAGATGCTCTAGCTTTTCCTCTTCGATGAAAAACTCAAAGACAGAACCTTGAGAAACGCTGTCTACTGGTTGGTTTGGATCAACRCCGGATCTCAAAAGAACATCTAAGCATTTTGGTGTTAGACTCCCGTTTTGGTAAACCATTGAAAAAATAGGTCGATCTATATTCTTGTAGAGGTAATTAGGGTTTACACCGTCTTTAAGAAGTCTTTTCATGGCTTTAAGATCGTCTTCTTCAACAGCTTCCAAAAAGGCAGTTAAATCATCTTCAGCTATACTGAGACGTTTTTTAGGAGGGTTTGCACCTCTTTTAAGAAGAAGCTCCTCCACAGTTGAGCAGAGCTCAGATGATTCCATATTTTCATGAATATAGTAGATGTACTCAAGTAGTGTAAACTTCTCAGAGTATACCTTGAAGAAAGGTTTGTTCAAGTCTTCGAATCCATCGCAGAGTCTTTCTAAAGATGCGAGAGGAAACATGTCAACATTTAGAAGGAAACTACGGATACAAAGTGAAGTAATGTGCTCTGCAACAGCAGAGTCGTCGATATCTACCCGGGCGCCTTTTTGAATAAGATATCCTGCGATGAACACCAAATCATCAGAGAAAACCTCTTCAGGGCTTTCATAACATTCTACCTCATCACATATAAAGGTTAGAGCAAGAGGAAGTAGGGGGACCTTCTTATCGTTTAGGTCAACGTTGTAATATCCTAAAATAAAATCAATGAACTTTATTTTCTTTTCGAGGTCTACTTCGATTTCGTAGGCTGTGTAGTAAAGGAGCCCTGTCATAAGGTCAAGAGAGTTGTCAAGGGTAGAAGGGAAGAATGTATCGAGCATCTCTTTTACTGTGCCGTAATCTTCGTTTTCGATGGCATTTTGGATTTTCATCTCGATGGCTTCGAAATCGTCTTCATCATCACCGAAAAGAGAAACGTCTCTGAACGATAGGCAGGAGGCAGATGGGATAGAAGCGCAGTTTAGGGTGCCTCYTGCAGTATCGTTTATTTTGATATCATTTGGATTTAGATAGATCGGGGAGTACTCTTGTATAAGTGTTGTGTCATCACCCGTTGTGATTATATCAAATTGGATTTCCATAAATACCTCTTATAGAAAAATAATGTACCATCGATTATAAAAATTCAGCCTAATTTATTTCATTGCTTTTGTTTGTTTTTCAAAAATATTTGATAATTTAAAATTGAAACTAATCTGTATGGGTTTGTTAGTTATAAATATGTTTGTTTGTTTAATATTATTAATAAAAACAAACGCATATAAAGTTTTATATGTAATTGGATTTTGTTAAAAAACTAACCTTTTCTGAACTGAAGCACTCTTGAGCGTGCTTCTGTGAGCATTTTATCAAGATCTACTGCGACTTTGAAAAATCCCTTCAGAGTCTCATACTGCTCTTCTTGAGTCTTTTTTTGAGCTTTTTTGATATCTTCTAACATATCTTCGAGTCTGCCTAAAAGCTCGTCCGTATGGGTATTAGGAATAATGGTGTGTGTAAAAAAACGGTTGCTTTGGTTGTGAAAACCCTCTGGTGCGATAAAGTGTGCCCATGTAGGGGCTTTTTTATGTGTTTCAAAGAGTGCATCAAGGCTTTGATGCTTGGGCTTGACTACTGTAATTTCTGTATGTGTTGAGATGTAGGGACTATCACTTATGTATTTAGTCTCGAGGGATTCCTGTGCTTCTGCCCACTGTACGCTTGTCTCTATGGGGAAATTGTCTATTGTGATTGCATCACTCATGAGCTTACCCTTTTCTCATTTCTTTATAGACTCTGATCATTCGCTGCATATTATGATGGATCTGATGAGAGAGGTGCTGCATTAAATGTTCAATAAAGGCGCTTTTTTCTTCTTTTGATATCTGTTCAAAGTGTGAAAAAAACTTGTCCCATGAGGGTGTATCGCTTGCTTTTCCAAGCATTTTATTAAAAGCGCTCGCTTGTTCTATTTTCATTCCGTTTCCTTTTCTGTATATCCTGTACGCTGCATAGCAGCGTCTGGCGATATCTGTGTGCGTTTTTCAAAAAGCTTACTTTCTTCTTTTGTGATCCTGTCGTAGGTGTCAAATGAGTGGATGATTTGTGGTCTTACAAAAACAAGGATGCTTTTCTTTTCGCTCTCAATCTTTGTTTTGGAAAAAGCTGCCCCGATCCAAGGAAGGCCACCAAGACATGGTATGCCACTTTTCTTGCGTATTTTTGAGTTCTTTACCATTCCACTGAGTACAAGGAAGTGTTGATCTGGTACATGGACCCTTGTCACCATATTTGTTTTGGTTGTTTGGATCCCATTGGATCTTGACTCAAGTTCTCTTAGATCGTCACGTGCTTCTGTGATTTCCTCTTTGATATCGAGTGTAATGATATTAGAGTCTCCAAGAAGAGGAGTGATCTCTAAGCTAACACCGACATCTCTATACTCGATGTTCGCTATTGTTTGTTGCGCTGCGCCAACAGTAGATACTACAGACCCTGTAAAGGGGATGTTATCTCCAACAAAGATGCTTGAGCTCTTATTATCTTGTGTAAGGATTTTCTGGTTTAGGACGATTTGTACTTTTCCATCTCTTTGCAGGGCAGATACCAAAGAAGCAAGAGAGACAAAGGTTTTTCCTTTATGTAAGATGAGATCTCCAATCACTCCTAGATCAAATCCTTTGCCACCAGGAAGTAGGTCAGATGCTGAACTAAGAGCTTGCGCAAGAGGACTTGATCCTCTCGATCCAAAATTCCCTACATGTAAGTTGAGCTTATCCTTGATGTTGCCTTTGGCGCCCCACTCAAGACCAAACTCTTGGGCTTCCATAGCATCAGCTTCTACAACAAGTATCTCAATAAACACTTGTTTTTGTGGTTTATCAAGCTGTTTGATGAGCTCTTCTACTTCATTTGATATATTCTTATCTGCTGAAAAAACAAGGCTGTTCGTGCTCTCTACCCACTGGAGTGAAGTGATTGCATGCTCGAACTCTTCTTTATCGTGCAGACCTTTATAAGAGTTTGCTAGCTGTTTCATGACTTTTAGGATTTCAGAACCCTCATTATATTGAAGTTTATAAATGTAGAATCCACCTTGAGAAACGAGCTTTCCTTTTGAATAGTCTTCTGCGTATTCAGAGAGTCTTCCGTGAGGAAGGTATTTCCTCGTGTTTGGATAAAGATCTCCGAGTTTTTTTTGAATTTCAGTGTCACTTAGCTTTTCTATAATGAGATAGTCGGACTCTTCTTTGATTTTGAAGTTGTGCTGGCTTAGGATCTGTTTTAAAGCTGCTGTAATAGAGTCTGGTGATGTAGGCTTGCCTGAGAGGTAAGAAACTTTGAAATCAAGCTCTTCTACATTAAAGATAAATGTTCTTTTTCCGATTTTACTTACGAATTTTATGAATTCGACGATGTGCACTTCTGAAAAGTTAACAAGATGACCTATGTTTGATGAAGGTTCCTCCTCGCAACGTGTGCTAAGAGGAAGTAAAAGTAAGAGAAGAGTTGTGCAAATACGATAAATCATGGCTAATTTTCTAACGTTTCGAATGTAAATGTATGGAAATGATAACAAGAGACAAGGTTTGGCTATAGAGCTTTTTTTCTTATCTGATTCTATTTAAAGCTTTTCAAGAGGGCGCCTCATCTACAGCACTAATTTCTGAGACTTTATGAAATTTGATCTTTATGAAAAATTAATGCGATTGACACGCACTAATTCAAGGTAGATTGTCTATCTTTATCTTTTTAAGCTTATCTGCGGGGGTGAAGTTAAAAATCTTAGAGAAAAAGTATAGTTCAGCTTCTATCGATGCTTTGATGGATTCAGCCATTCTAAAGCCGTGACCTTCACCCTTAAATAAAAGATAAGAAACGGGGATTTTTTTGTCTCTCAAGGCTTGTACCATCATATCTGACTGCTCAGGAGGAACGCATTTATCTTCTGTTCCTTGGAAAAAGATAATTGGACAAGAAAGTTTTTCGCAGTGGTGTATGGGAGATCTTTCGATATAGGTTTTTTTATCCTTTGGATAAGAGCCCACGATAAGGTCTAAATACTTTGCTTCAAATTTGTGTGTGTCTTTGGCAAGAGCTTCCATGTCAGCAACACCGTAGTAACAGGCCCCAGCTTTATATGAGTCTAAATATGTGAGTGCGCAAAGAACACTATACCCGCCAGCACTTCCGCCTTTGATAATGAGTTTTTCAGGGTCAACAAGTCCCTTCTTTTTGAGATATCTTGCTAGATTTTCACAGTCGTGAAGATCAACAACGCCCCAGTTTCTTTTAAGTCTGTTTCTATACTCTGATCCGTACCCCGTGCTCCCTGAATAGTTCAGCTCAAACACTCCAAAGCCTCTTGTTGTGTAGAAGAGATGCTTCATTTGAAGAACTGGAGACACGTGACTCGACGGTCCTCCATGGCAGTTTACGATCACAGGAGGCTTTTCATCATCCAGGCCAAGGTAGTTCTTGTTTGTTGGAGGATAGTAAAAGCCGTAGGCTGTTTTTCCACCCTCTGTAGGGAATGAAATCGCCACAGGTATACTTATGTCTTCTATATCCAAAGGACATGAGGAAAACTCCTTTAAAACGTGAATTTCTTTGTTTTTTAGATTGTAGGTAGCAATGCATGATGGCTGCGTTGGAGAGGCTGCATGAAACACAAGAAGATCATTCGATACGTAGAGATCTGAAAATTGTGTAAAAGGTGTATCGATCCTCACGATTTTTTTTGAGTGGGGATCTATTATATAAAGACTATCAACAGCTTTTTTTGTTCCGATGCATGCGATATGTCCTGTTTCTAAAAAGACGTAGCGCATCATACCAAAAACCCAACATGGAGCTCCAAACTCAACATCAATGGGATAAACAGGATGTATCGTTTCTTCTTTGTATGTGTAGAGGTTCCAGTATCCTGAGGAATCTGAGATAAAATAAAGGGTGTTGTCTTTTGAAAATTGTGGATGGATGCAAGAGGCTTCAGTTGCAACAAGTGTCACATTCGTAAGGCCTTTCTTATCCGAAATGTCTGCAATAAAAAGCTCTGTCTCATCCCAGGGCATATTTGGCTGGTTCCATGAAAACCAGGCGATTCTTTTTGCATCGGGGCTTACAACAACAGAAGAATAGAAGTCATATCCTGTAGCAATGATTTCAATCTCATTGCTGCTAAGACAGACTCGAACCAGCATGTTTTCAACTTTTTTACTTTCGTGACTTTCTGCAACGCAGAAAAGAAACCTACCATCAGGAGATACGCAAAGATCTGCAAACCGGAAATGTTCTTGTTTTGTAATTCTGTGAATCGTGCTGTCTGTTTCTATTTTGTAGATGTCTTGATCTTTTAAATTTACAAAATATACAGCATTTTCATGCATCGTGAAGCTTTTCCCTCCATACTCATGAACCTGTGTGCGCATGTTGTATTCTTTAGGAAGCAAGTCTTTTTGCTTCTTGTTGAAGCCTACTTCTACAAGGGCTGTTCGTCCTTTTTCTTTTGGTCTGCCTTCTCCGAAAAGAATTCTTTCATTTGCAACATGCATAAAGGAAAAGCGAAACGAATCCTGAATAAGACTATCAGGTGACAAAGGAGATTTCCAAGTTCCGTAAGGGCTTTTTGTAACCATTGTAGCTCCGAGTAATGGGAAAAAAATAAGACAAATAAACAGGTTGTTTAAGAACTTCACTTGTCGAGATTCTATTAGATTCTTTCTCTATATGCAAAGATTTTATTTATGGAAAAGCAGGTATTACTTACTCTTTGAATATCTTTTTTATCAAACAGGATATCGACAGATTTTATGAAATATTCAGCTCTTTTTTTTAGTGGATTTCTTCTTTGTAGTAGCTTCTCAAGTGAGTCATACACCTTTAAAGGAACAGAAAAAGTATTAGATATTGCCTGCGGGTCTGGAAAATCTTCTCGTGATATTGCAAGAATTGTTGAGAAGGGAAGTGTGCTTGGGATAGACTTTACGAAAAAAGTTATCAATGAAGCAAAAAGAAAGAATCTTCAAGGGCCAAGCAATCTTTCATTTAAGCTTAAGGAAATGGATAATTGGGACTACAACTCTGAATTTGATGTTGTGAGGTGCGATAGTCCGCACCAGTTTATTTTCAACCAAGAAAAGCTTTTAAAGAACATGCATGCTCTTTTAAAGAAAGATGGCCATATCATTGTGAGGATTCCAGCGAGACTCCCTGTAGCGCTTGAGAGCGCGCTCCGTGCTGTAACAACAAGTGAAAAATGGAATGATCATTTCTTGACATTTCATCCAATCTTCAACATCTATAAAAAAAGTGAATATACAAAACTTCTGACAAAAAACCATTTTTCCATTGTTAATATGAAGACCACTCCATCTGAGGAGATTTTTTCATCAGAAGAAACTTTTAAAGAGTTTATCAAAGGGTGGCTTCCTTATTTTGAAGCGGTACCGACTGAGCTAAAAAATGATTTTTTAGAAGATTTAACAAAAAGATACCTYAGGATACTGCCTCTTGATAAAGAAGGAAAAGTTCATTTCTTTATAGAGAAATTAGAAGTAGTTGCAAAAAAACAAGATGCAGTGGAGAAGATGCATGGCTAAACCGTATAGGATACTTAGTTTTGATGGGGGCGGAATAAGAGGTATCTATACAGCCAAACTTCTTTCAATGCTTGAGCGCGAAAAACCCTTTCTTAGTAATGTGGACTTGTTTGTTGGCACCTCAACAGGAGCCATTTTAGCACTGACTCTTGCTTCTGGTTTCCATCCAGATGATGTAGTTGAGCTTTATAAGAACTTTGGAAAGGTGATCTTTGTCCCTTCTGAGGGGCAACCTGATGCAGGTGGTACAATACCAAAATATCAAAATGCGTATCTAAAAAATCTTGTTTCAGAGCATGTATTTCCAAATAGCCCTAAAATGAGCGATCTTCGCAAAAAAGCTTTAATCCCGGCATTTAAACTATATGATAAAAACAAAGGCAGATGGACGCCTTATTGTTTTCATAATATTACAGAATCTTCTGAAGATCCTTTCCTTGTTGATGTGATGCTAGCATCTGGTGCTGCGCCCATTTACTTCCCTTCCTATCAAGGATATATTGATGGAGGAGTTTTTGCAAATAATCCAAGCATGCTTGGCGCTTGTAAAGCGCTTGATCTTGAAAGCTCTCTTACCGATATAAAGGATATCTCTCTTCTCTCTTTGGGTACAGGAGATGTTCCTAACTTTATCAACAAAGAAGCTGACTTTGGCTCTATGGGCTGGTTTGTTAATAGCCCAAAAGCTGTTCCAGATCATGCGTTTTTCTCCATTGTTTCTGATGGGATCAATGATGTCCCGCACTACATGTGCAAGCAGACTTTGCAGAATTATCACAGAGTAAATACTTCTCATAAAGTATCTATTGCACTTGATGAGTATGAGAAAGTTCCAGAGCTTCTTGAAGAAGCAGAAAGGGTTCCTAAAGATTATAAGGACCTTTGGGAAAACTCTTTGGCTTTTGTGGAAGAAAAGTTCTGCAGTTAGAGTTTCTTTAAGACGATAACGATGCATCTTGTTGGGATGACGATGTCTTTTTCACTTTTGTAGTAGTTTATTGCCTCACTTGTGAGAGTGCTGCTAAAGGTTTTTTCCACAAAACTTTCTAAAACGCATATGGATTTAAAGTGTGCGAGTGGTCTGTGGATGAACATATATTCTATTTTAAAGCGGTAATCGCTCTTATATCGATGAAGCTTTTCTAGAGAAAGAAAAGAACCTTTATCTTTGATGATCCGATCAAAAGTGCTCCTTTCTGGGTAGTATACGAGGGTAATGCATGCACCCTTCTTGAGGTTTTTTGCGCTATATTCAAAGAATTTTTTAGGGAATCTTGGCTGGATGTGAACGAGTTTATCTCCAGGGCAGTCTTTCGCGTAAAGTTCAGCATCTTCTACGATGACTTTGAGCTCACTATTGTGTTGGCAAATCTCCGAGGAGATCGGTGCTGCAAGCAGCAAAGAACATATTATAAAATCTTTCATTGTAATTATGAATTAGTTTAATAATTCACGTATATTATTACTATTAGTATAATAGTGCAATTATTTTCTTATTTAGTGGTTTTATGAGGAATCRATTAGAGTACTACAAGCACAAAGCGTACGTGCCAGATGTGTATCATAAGCAGTTCAATAATGATATTCCGCAGAGTTTTGCAGAAAACTCATACATGGACTATGCGAAAAGAACAGCCCTTGTTGCACTTCCCTTTTTGAGTTTAGATAAACGTTTTGCAAATGTTTTATCTATCTCAACAAATGGACTTAGAAGTGTATCTCATCTCTCTCTTAGCTTTGTGAGTATTAGAAATGGTGATGCGTACTCAAAGACCGGCTATGAGCTGTTTCAACTCAGCCTATCTGTCACAGCGCTTGCTGCTGCTTGTTTTGACTTCACAGCAGGGTTATTTGTTGTGACAAGCGTTGATATCCTAACAAACCTTAAAAATATTACAGAAGAGCTACTAAGAGGCAATTACTACACGGCCTCAGAGGAGGCTCTTCAACTTACTTCAAGTGCTCTGTATCTTACGATGCTTGTAACAGGGTCGTTAGAAGCTACTCTTGCATTTTTTGTATTCCAAGCGATTTTGAGTCTTTATCAATCTCAGAATGATTTCGCAGACAAGAGGTATATAGAAGCACTTGGAAAAGCTCTTATGGGAGCTGTTCGCATCTATCAGTCAAATGAGCAACTAACTAAAGTAAAAAGAAAAAATGCTCTATTAGAGCTAAAATATCTTGCAGAACTTATCAGCTCTATTAAAGAGGGAAGAAAGATCGAAGATCTCTATGATCACCCTCTTGTAAGTGTTGCAGATGCAGCATCTAAAAACGAAGTTGTTTTAGACGATGGAAACGGCAGGGAAGTGAATTTCGGAGCACATTTCTTTGGATATGGGAAAGGCCTTGTGAAAGGCATGAACATAAAAGCTATGAAAAAACAGGGCTGCGTTGAAATTGAGTTTAAGCTCAACCATGTTCATAGAGATGCTCTTAACAAAACGATTACGAAGCTAAACGATCTTCCCAAAGAAGAGGTGAATGATGCATTAAAACTTTTTTCATCAAGAGCTAAAGGCCTTGAGATAAGATCTTTTAAACTTATCCAAGATAAGAAAAACTTTATTGAGAGTATTTATGAGATTAAAGCTGAAGGAATAGGCTCGGTCCTTATTGGAAATAGTAAAGAGCTGCCAACACTATACGATAAAGTACGCATAAGACTTAATCAAAATAGTACTCTTTATGACTTCCATGAGATCCTATCATTCCTCCATTTGGAAAACGCTCTAAAAGCTTCTGCGAAAGAAGATATAGAACGCTTAAAGATAGGTCATCTATACAGAGTGTTCTTCCCAAAGAGTGCGACTTATCTTGAGAGATCGGATTTTAATTTCAGCTCTTCCTTAGAGGATTACAAAGTAGAAATCATAAAAAGAACTCCTCAGATSRMRRAWMSRRTGWGWRRYWAWCTSRRKAAGANKRYAGMKWGAGGAAANNNTNKMKRSMYGGAAAGATGCGCTTTCATGTGAAGGGACTTGCGGAAGAACTTCAGAAGATGGGAGTGAAAGGACTGACCTCCTCGATTACTGGTATCTGGTACTCACTAGATCAAAATAAAAATATTGCAGATAGACTCGTGTCTATCATGAAGCTTGGGATGATATCGAATGAAACAAGGCTTACAGCAAACCTTGGAAAAGATGGGTTATCAAGTACTGGTGACTTCTACCAAGGAAGTTCTGATAGTGTATTTACACAAATCGTCACAGATAACACAGAAAATGCTAACGATTTTGGATATTGGGGAAACGCAAGATTGCTATTTTCTCCAAAAATATTTGAATCAGGCACTTATCAGTACCATATCTGTGGCAGTGGCTCTAGGATTCTTGACTCGAACAAAACAAGCTATTACAGCTATGGATCATATGATAAGAGACCTGGCATACTTCAGTTTGCAAAAGGTGAGCTAAGGCGAAGTCACGTGGGTAATGAGGTCATGATTAAAGAGCGCATAGATCCGAAATACATAAGCGCTGTCTATCTTGATAATGCTTCGCTAAAGAGTGATGTTTTAGATGGCTTTAAGAAAGCGGGCCTTGTGCAAATAGATGCTCTTGGCAAAGAAACGATCCATGGTAAGGCTGTAGACGATTTTCTTCGTTTAGATACTACCATTCCAAAAGCCCTTACTTAATTCTTTTTTTTATCCTGTCTAAAAAGATATGTCCGATGTCTGCAAGAAAGACCGCTAAAAATGCATAAAAGAGTTCTATCTTATACATCTTATAAAATACTTTTGCTTTTGCACTCGCAAGAAAAAAGACATCACAGAAAAACAAAATAATAGCACAAAACCCAAAGAGCCATAGGATCCTTGTGAGCGTTCCAAATAAGATGTTGTGGGAGATCCCTCTATGTTTAAACAGGAGGGCATAGCTTTTAAAGGGGATAGAAAAGAGGCCTCTTAATGAGAACCACTTTATTTTATTTGCAATATCCATGTCTGGTGACATGAAAAATGTTGCATAGAGAAACACGGATACAAAGACAATAAGCTGCATATTGGATGGTTTCATATAGAGGTAGACGCCAACTGCTGCAAGTGGCAATAGAAAAAGTATATTAAATGAGTTGTGTGTTTTGTAATTTGACATGAGAGTTTGTTTTTCTTGCTATTTGGTAAAATTCGGATTATACAAAAAAGTATTATATACTGCGAGTTTCGAGGGTTTATTTATGAAAAAATTACTTGTGTTAACATTATTTGTCTCTTCATTTTTAGGAGGACAACTTCACTCTAAAACGATGAAGAAATTTGATAATGATACAAAGTGTTGCGCGATGGTTGAGCAAACGCTTTTTGTGATTAAACCAGATGCTGTTGCAGATAACAATATAGGCGAGATTCTTGAGAAGATAGAGGGTCAAAATCTTCGCATCATCGGGATGAAGATGACAAGGCTTTCTTCAGAGGAAATTAATACTCTTTATGGAGATCATAAGAACAAATCTCATTTCAAAACGCTTGCAAAGTATATGGGTTCCGGGCCTGTTGTTTTAACGGTGCTTGAAGGGCCTGATGCGATTAAGAAAACAAGGAAGCTTGCAGGTCTTACCGATCCTACAAAGGCAAAAGTTGATACCTTAAGATCACAATACGGTACAGATGTACAAAGAAACGCCGTGCATGTATCAGATTCAGTTAAATCATCAAAAAAAGAGATCCCTCTTTTCTTTAGGTTAAATGAGCTTTACTCACCTTGTGCAAAAGAAGTGTTTAAAGCTGATAAAACTCATGAAGATCAAGTGAGTGCTCAGAGATAAGGCCATCGAGATTTTCTAGTTATTCTCTTGATGGTTTACGTCCTGTATTTACCTCGATAAACAGAACTGACGCATCAAAATTTTAATCTTAGGGGGTAATTCCCCGCAGCTTACTGCGTAAACATAGAAGAGCAGTGTTTGATCCAAAAGTGGATCGATTAAGCAACATTTTTTCTGTAAAATTTGAGACCTATTTCTCCTAAGTCGTTGTTTTATTAATTTTTTAAACTGACAAGCCAGTTTTTTAACCGATGCATCCCGTAAGGATGCTCGTCTTCTACATCTACTCTTATTTCTACTCAGCTGGTATATAGTAGATCTGATTTACATTGATAAAATAGCTGTGTAAAAGGCCTCATTAAATTTTTTAGTTTTTCTCAGTATATAAACTTTTTAAAATTAAAATTATTAAAAAACAGCTTTTTATTTTGNTTTTAATTTTTAATGCCGTTATACTTTTTGTCAATATAACGTTAATTGTAACTGTTGAGATAAACATTTTAAGGAGTCAATTACTATGCTAGGATCACTAAAAAAATTAGAATCGGGACAACATTTTTTTCTTAACACAAATTCAGATAGAGCTGGATTGAAAAATAGATATGAAAATGCTGTTAACTACGCTGTTGAAGCTGTTAAAGATGTTTTTCATGATGTAATGCTTATGATAGAGACTAGGATAGAGGACGAGGTAGGAGGATGTGCTGACTTGGTTTATAGAACATGTAAACTGAAACCTCCTGAGGAGATACCTGCTGATATAATGGAGCGTTTTTCACCTTTCCGGAAAAAATTGAACGAGGACCTTGACGCCCTTATAAAGTTCTTGAAAGAGGAGGCGGGAAAAGAACCCCAAACTCTTACAAATAGAGTATCAGTTGCGAGTTTTTTTTCTCTTTAATGTGGAAAACTTAGGTACATGTTGACCTCTCTTGTTAGTTTTTTCTATGCCAAATTTTTCTCTAAATTTGGCATCGAGATCGATCACGGGATAAAACAAAAATTCAGGGTCTATTTCTTCTCAAATTCTTGAAGAGGATCTGAGAAGGGATTTCCCCCTTCTTTAAAAATTTGGTCTTATAGTGGATCTGATTTACATTGATAAAATAGCTGTATAAAGGGCCTCATTTCTCTATTTTGCTTGATTAAAAAAATATTATGCCGTTTTTAAATAATTAGTTAATAGATTTTGAAAGATTCATGGGATTCTGTAAATAAAATAGATGCGCTATGAGGACTTGGTGATCTCATCAAGAAGAAAGACGGGAGAAATCTCTTCTTTCTCTTCTTTTACCTGTTTTTCCCAGGCATCTAAGGTTCTTTTCATCTCTTTTTCGAAGTGAGCGAGTTCTTTGGGCTCATCGAACCTTAGCAGTAGTCCAACGCATGAGATATCATAGATATTTACGCAGGAATAGGAGATTTCATGAGATGAGGTGAGTAGATCGTTAATAAGTTCTTGGATGAGCTTCATAAAGCTTTCTTGGACAGTTCCGATCAGCACCATATAATACTGCTCATGAACATTGGTATCCATAAAGTAGATGTCTTTGTTGAATTCATGCTCGAGAACATCAAGAAGCATAATGAAAAAGTTCTTCAAAAGAACTGGAGAGAGCAAGCTTTGCATGTATTTTGGAGTGAGCGAATAGAAGAAGTTCTCAAGTAAGAAATCATTATGAATGTTTTCCTTCAGTAGAAGTCCTTTTAGTGCTGTTAGAACCTCATACTGTTTTGAGATCATACCCCCATTATAATCCCTGACATCGCCAACGATCCTTGTGATCTCAGAGATTACACAAAGCCTTGCTTTGTGGATATCAAGGGAAAAGTCTTTTCTCAGGAACTGTTTTTTATCGAGCCTTACTTCAATGACGTGAGCTTCTTTGGGATAACGTTTTCTTAGGATACCAACAATTCGTATGTCATGTTCATAAAATTTAAGCATGGTAGTGGTTGTTTGAAAAACCTCTTTTAGACAGCGCTCTCCTTGCTTTTTGAGCCTTAAGATAATGATGATAAAGCTTATTTCAAAGTTTGTTTGCTTATGGAAGTTCACAATCACTTGTGGAAGGTCGTGGATGTATTTTAGCTGCTTACTTAAATCTAAGATATTTCTCATGATCTCTTCATCATTTCTCTGTACAAAGACAGGGTGGATCAATGAAGCGATACGATTTTTTATTTCGAGAGGTAAGTTCTTTCGAAGCATCTTTATCTCATCGGGCTTGAAGGAAGCTCTTTCTGGTTTTTCAACTTCCAGATAGACTGTGCGGATCTTTTTATCACCTCTTCGATCGATGATATGAGAATTCTTAACCATGGTACAAGTTGGCAAAACGGACTGGACGGCTTTAAAGAAATGACGTTCTTCAAAAATTTCGTTTTCATCAACGAAGTTGACTCCCATTAAAAGACCAAGAACCGGATGCTCGTTATCATCAGTATGTAGTTTTGTTCTTAGGATTTTTAAGCTAAGGTGTCTTTTACTTGGTTTATTTTTGATAGAGTTACCTATGATCTTTCTGAAGATGTAGTGATAAGAGATCACACGGTTCAAATATTTTATGTCTCTTCTTACGATAAAAGAATCGTTCAGTTGGATCATGAACTGCTGCATCTCAGAGTAGATATCACGATCAAATGCTGTTGGTTTCATTTCAATAAAAGGAGTAATTTGATCCTTGATCTGAGTCATTTTGTCTTCGGCAAGAAACTTCATAATGAGCTGATGCATGAACTCATACATGCTAGGTTCTATCTCTTTCTTTTTCCGATCAACAAGAGAAGTAATGTTCTCTTGGATCAGAATTTTTTTCTGGTCAAGAGTTAGCGGTTTGATCGAGACGACATGTCTTGCGTGCTGAACAGCAAGGATGTTTAATTTGAGCTCCTTAATCACAATAGGAAGATTATTTTGAACGAGGGGAATATCCTTTAAATCCATAACATTCAAGATCAACTCGTTTAAGTAGAAATCAGTTTTGGGATGGTTTCTAAACTTAAAAGCGAGAGAGCGAGTATTTATGATAGGGATTTGCTTCCCAGGAATGAGCCATCTACTGAAGAGGTCACACATAAACCTTCCAGTTCCGTGAGTATACTTGGCGCTGCACACACAGGTAACAGAGATAATAGGAAGATCTTTACTAAAGGGAGAGTGGTGTACAAGAGGAATTTCTCCTTTGATCCTCTCGTAGTACTTGAGGCTGTTTTCTAAGTCAACCTCCCCATTTTCCTCTTTAAAGAAAGGTTCTACAATTTCATCAACAAGGTATTGAATAGACTCGACGTAACGATCGTAACTTCTATGATCGTTACCCGGAAGGGGAAAGCCTGTTTCAATTTGTGTTAACTGCTTATGCATAGCGAAGAGAAACCAACTGTTTTAAATGTCATTGTAAAAGTTTTATAGTTTTTTTACAAAATATTAATAAAATATTTAAATTATTTTCTAGCGAGAGCTTATTCTTCAAATACAATTTTTTGCAGGTGTATAGATCCTATAGCAGATGTATATACTCCTTTAACATAAGGTTGCTTTACTTGATAAGAACATGCGTGATAAATTGTTGTTATTGGCATCTCATCCATAATAATGGTCTCAGCTTGATCTAAGATTATATCTCTTTTCTCTCCTGTTGCATAGTAAGAAGCGTCTAAAAGTTTAATGTATTCTTGATTTTCCCAACTGGAATAGTTTTTCGGGTTTAATTTCTTTTTAAACCGATCTAAAATATTCATTGGGTCGTCATACTGGGCTACCCAGTAATACTGACACAGATCAAAATCTTTCTTGTTTGTTTTGGTGAGAAAAATTACATGGTCTGTAGATTCTATCTGAATCTGCAATCCAAGGTTTTCTCGCCACTGTTGCTGCAATACTTGTGCGAGCTTATGATTTACCTCGTAACGTGGGTAAATCATGACAATCTTTTGAAAATCGGAGAGGACCATATTCAGTTCGTGTAGCCCAATCTCGAGTTCTTCTTTTGCTTTTATAGGGTCAAATGTTTTAATGAAAGCTTTATTCTTTCCCTTCTTTAATACCGGTGAGACAAAGTTCACAGCAGGAATTTCATCAAGTACACCTATTGATTTAACCACTGCATCTCGGTCTATCGCAAACCCTAATGCTTTTCTAATGTGTTTGTTATTAAAGGGAGGTCTTTCCACATTAAAAGAACACATTTGTGTTTTAGCAACAGGATGACTTGTAAGAAAATTATTTTCATWGAGAAAGTTAGAAGAATCAATGGTGACGTTTGTATAAGGACTTCCTAGCAAGTCGAGTTCCCCTCTTTTAAACATTTCCAAGGCTGTATTTTCATTGTCAACAAGTGAAATATGAATGCTAGGTAGGAATACATTATCTTTGTCCCAGTAATACTCGTTTTTTTCGACGATAATTTCGTCATCATGGCGCCATTTTACAATCTTGTAGGGACCGTTTGAGACAAAATCTGGGCTAACTTTATCACACCATTTAAGGTTTTTCGAAGAAATTGTATGATTCACAGGATAAAACACACAAAAAGAGATCAAATTTAAAAAATAAGGAGTTGGTGATCCAAGAGTGATTTGAAGAGTTTTACTATCCAAAACTTTGATCCCGATATCCTCTTGCGACACAAGTCCATTTTTTGCTTTTTCTGCATTGAATATAGGGTATAGAAGGTTAGCGTTTGGGCAAGGGAAACTTGGATCAAGCATTGTTTTCCATGAGTAAGCAAAGTCTTCTGCTGTGACAGGTTGCCCATTAGACCAGCGAGTATCTCTCAAATAAAAAGTATAGGTAAGTTTGTCTTCAGAAATTTCGATTTGCGTTGCTATTCCCAAGTCGCTTGTAGAATTCTCGGACATTCTTGTTAACCCTTCGAAAAGTATAAAATGCATGGCGGATGAGTACACATCTCCACC
>NVUU01000003.1 GCA_002402025.1 Candidatus Aerophobota bacterium | reverse complement strand
CAGGCTTCGTTTGTATCTTTTTCATTTGCGCTTCAATTTCTTTAGGCTTTAATGACTTTCTAAGCTTATATCCTACTTTCTTAACAACGTTTTGAGATAAGAAGGCTTCGTTGATTTGGTATGTTAACTCTTCAGAAAAAGGCAGTCCTCCTCCTGATGCAACAAGCAATAGGCCATCTATTTTGCCTTGATAAGTCGTCGCTAAACTCGGTGCAAGCTTTCCACCTTCAGACGCTCCCATAATAATGATATGAGAAGGTGCTTTAATGATGTCGGCTTTTTGGATTTCTTTAAACAGTAGCGCATAGTCTGCCAGTCTATTTTCTAAGCAATCATACTTCATGAAAATAGATTCATCGTAAGAATCTTTAGTAATCCCTTCTTTTTCCAAAGAAACAAAAGAAAAATCCTTCTCTTTGAATCTTTTTGCAAGTTTTTGGTGATTCTCATAAACACTCGATGGTGTCGATCCATCAATAAACACAACAAGAGGCGTCTTTTTCTCAGATTCTACATAAGAGTAATATCCCTTAACAAAGGTTCCCCTCTTTCTTTTTAGTGAAATTTCCGTGTCAGATGCACTAAGATGCGCGATAGAAAAAAGAGCTAAACCAAGAAGACTACTATATAACTTAAACATACTACCTCAATAAATAAGCCCGCACTATTCAAGAGATGCGCGGGCAGTAAAACTATACCAAATTCGTCTCAGGGCTTAATAAAGGGACTACGATCTCTTCAGAAGCCTTTTGCATGGTATCACCATCTGATGAGTTCTTATCCTCATCTCTTGGCGCCTCATGATATTTAGGACTACTACCATCATCATCTGAATCGTCGTCTTCCTCTTCCTTCCCTTCCTTATCTTTTTCAAAACTTGGAAATGAAGGCGTTTTATCTTGAGTCTTTGGCTCATCGTCTTCCTTTGCTTCCGGAGTATCTTCTTCTTTAGCATCGGCAGGTTTTGGCATCACGTCTTCTGAAAAAAGATTCTCTTCAGTTTTTGCGCTATCTTCCGCACGCTGGATATTCTCTGATATGAGTCCTGGAGGTGGGGGGAACAAGCTTTTGAACATAGAAGATGAAACTTTCGTTTCATCCTTTTTCTCACCTCCTTCTTGGTCAGGCTTGACTATTTTAACGCCTTCACTTGGAGGGGGAATTAATTCAACTTTCTTAGGTTCTTTTTTGTCTTTTGATTCATCAATGTTTTTCGGTTCTGCATCAGACGGCTTGCGTCTTCTAGAAGATTTTCGTCTTCTCGGATTTTCTTCCTCTGCATCTTTATCTTTATTCCCTTTTTGCACTCTTCCACCTCCGATCTTAATCGGACGCTCAAGCGGTGCATTCTTCAGTACAACTCTTGTTTCTTTTGCTTCAACAATCTCATAATCGCCCATTGGAAGTAAAAACGACTTGGGCTTTTCAAGAGATCTAAAAAACATGGATTGTCCAWARKARAMSANTKCWWMWGCAKMTACTGTATACTCTTCTTGCGATCCACCTTTACTATTTCTAAGGAGCAGTTTAAAACCGTCCTTTGGTGTAATGACCGTTTCTATAATTGGTTCTCTTGTGTAATTCACTTTATGACCTTTTCTATTGGTTTAATATTATCTAAGTACTGCCTTGTGGCTAAATCTAGCCCTTCGAAGACATATACGAAATAAGATCTAATAATCTTTGAGAATAACCGATTTCGTTATCATACCAAGAAATAACTTTAACGAAATTCTCATTAAGCGCCATTCCTGCGCCTTTATCAAAAATTGAAGACAAACGCCATCCTAGAAAGTCTGTGGAGACTACAGGTTCTTCTGTATATCCTAAAATGCCCTTCATTGGGCCATCAGACGCTTTTTTCATCACGTCTGCTATATTATCATAACTTGTTGATTTCGTCAGCCTAACAGTGAGATCTACAACAGARACATCTGGTGTAGGTATTCTAAAAGCTATGCCTGTCAACTTACCCTTTACCTCTGGTATGCACAATGCAACAGCTTTTGCTGCACCAGTAGATGCAGGAATAATATTCATACATCCAGATCTGCCACTTCGCWKWTSWWTRYKTRACNRYCYRWSATNMKTTKGMTNCRTTNNYGTGWWTGMATGMAYAGTTGTCATWAGMCCTTYTTCWATNCCMAAANNATYATCAAGTAMTNNNTTKRCAATWGGASCTAAACARTTTGTTGTACAAGAAGCATTGGAAACAACGTGATGTGAAGAAGGATCATATTTCTCATGATTTACCCCCATAACAAATGTCGGTACATCACCCTTTGCAGGGGCTGAAATAACTACTTTTTTAGCACCAGCATTCAAATGCATCTTAGCATCCTCTAGCTGGGTAAATCTTCCTGTAGATTCAATAACAAAATCTATATCGTCCCTTTTCCAAGGAAGTTTTGTAGGGTCTTTCTCAGCCAATACTTCCGTTCTTTTGCCATTCGCTTCTATGAAAGTCCCATCAACTTTTATGTCAAATTTACATCTTCCATGAACTGAATCATACTTTAATAAGTATGCTAAGTTCTCAGGAGGCACCAAATCGTTAATGGCTACAATATCGATCTCATCGTGCTCTTGAGCAAGCCTAAATACAGATCTACCTATCCTTCCAAATCCATTAATCGCCACCTTGATGTGCCCTGTCATGAATTACTCCCATTTATCTATGATTGAAGGTTCAATAAGTTATAATTCTACCTATTTTTAATAGCAGATCATACAAAAGACTTTAGGGAAAGTAAAGATCGATTTTAAATGAAAATGCCTTTGGAAAAAATCCAAAGGCACATGATGTGTAAGAAAATAATCAAAGAATCTTAGACGAATTCAATAAAGCACTTAGGTGCATTGTCGCCGATTCTCGTCCCTTTCTTAATGATTCTAGTATATCCACCGTTTCTTTCTTTATAACGGTCTTTCAATTCACCAAATAGCTTGCCAACCACTTTTCTGTCTGTATTATACACGTTAAGATTGCCGCCTTTAGCTTTTCTCGCATCTTTAGAACTTAAAGCATTGAAAGAAACCATCATTCTTCCGATTGCAAGCCTTTTTGAAGCTAAAGTATCTTTCTTTGCTAAAGTTACCATTTTATCAGCATATCTTCTTAATTCCTTTGCTTTAGTAACAGTGGTTTCAATACGTCCGTGCTCAATCAATGACTTTAACGAGTTTGCCATCAAGCTTCTTCTATGGGAAGTATTTCGCCCTACTTTAAAGGAACGCTTCGCATGTCTCATGTTTCTTTTCCTAGTTTGTCATTTAAATACTCTTGAACGATCTCTCTTACGTTATCTTTATTGATTCCGTATCTAGAAAGATCCATTCCAAGGTGTAATCCCATCTCTTCAAGCTTTGCCTTAATTTCGTTTAGAGACTTTTTACCAAAGTTTCTAAAGCGTAGCATGTCAGATTCTGGCATCACCACAAGCTCAGCAATTGTGTCTATGTTTGCTTGTGATAGACAATTTGTAGATCTTACAGAAAGCTCTATTTCGTTAATTTTTAGAGCAAGTTTCGAAAGGATCACATCTTTATCAGAATCATTTTCCTGCTCTTCTAAGTCAAAACTAATATCTTGCAGCCTGATCTCATCAAACACTTGGAAATGATGGATTCCAATCTGAGTTGCAAAAGTAAGTGCTTCATGCGGTGTGATACGACCATCTGTTGTTACTTCTAAAACTAAGCGGTCAAAGTCTGTATCTTGTCCAACTCTCGTATTCTCCACAAAGTAATTTACAAGAGCTACAGGAGAAAACGCAGAATCTAGCACAATTTCATCTACAACTTTATGCTCTAGATCATGACGCTCAGAAGGCACATATCCTCTACCGATAGCAACCTTAACAAAAACTTTCTTCTTCATTGGCTGAGTAACAGTAAAAATATGAAGATCAGGATTTACGATATCAAATGTCATATCACCCATAATCTCTTTCAGGGTAACAGCATACTGGCCATTTGATGCGGTCAGCATTTCTTGCGTTACTTCAAAATCCTTAGGAATCGTGATTGGGCCTCTAAGTGATGTTTCACCTTCAAGAGGGAGTTTTCTTAAGAGAGCACTCTTGAGGTTAAGTACGATGTGAGTTACATCTTCAATCACACCTTCTATTGCCATGTACTCATGGGGTACACCTTCAAACTTGACAGAGATAATCGCCGGAGCTTCCATAGAAGTTAGCATAATTCTTCTTAATGCATTACCTATAGTATGGCCAAAACCTCTTTCAAATGGTTCAGCTATGAACCTTGCAAATGTGTCCGTTTTGTCCTTGTCGTCTAGTTTGATTTTCGTAGGCAACTCAAATTTGCCATACTTTACAGTCATAATCCACTCCTCTCAGAAGTCTTAAGGTTTTATTTTATACTCTTCTTCTTTTTCTTGGTCTGCATCCGTTATGTGGAACAGGTGTCTTATCTCTAATCACTGTGATTGTAAGTCCTGCACTCTGTAATCCCCTAACAGCAGACTCTCTACCCGCGCCAGGTCCTTTAAGATTTACTTCCACTTCTTCAAGACCGAAAGACGATGCGGCTTTAGCTGCATCTTGCGCAGCCACTGTTGCAGCAAACGCAGAAGATTTACGTGATCCAGAAAAATTAGCCTTCCCAGCTGACGACCATGCAATAACATTTCCAGCCGGATCASTTATTGTGATGATCGTATTGTTAAATGTAGCCTTTACATTAGCAATTCCACTAGGGACGCTTTTATTCACTCGTTTTTTACTCTTTACGAGAGGCTTATTCTTCATAATTTTTTTTGCTTCTTGTTTCTTCTTAGCCAACGTTAACTCCTAAAGCTTATTTTTTCCTGTTCGCTACAGTTTTCTTTTTACCTTTACGTGTTCTGGCATTACATCTTGTACGCTGACCTCTAACCGGCAGCCCTAAACGATGTCTCATACCTCTATAGCAATTGATGCTGATATAGCGTTTTATGTTATTCTGAACTTGTCTTCTAAGATCACCTTCAACTATGTACTCTCCTTGGAGAAGAGCATTTAGTTTTGAAATCTGTGCTTCTACCAGTTCTTTAGCAAGCATTTCAGGATCTAAACCTAGTGTCTCAATGATATCTAGAGAAAGTTTATTACCAACGCCATAGATATAAGTTAAGCTTATTTTAAGCTTCTTTCTATCCGGTATGTCTATTCCTATAACTCTTGGCATCTGTTAAATTCCTTTTTTATAATGCGTAATAGTTTATCAAATACGTCCTATGAATTCAATAACTTAGATTCTTCCCGAAATCTTACCTTTCTTCATAAAACCATCATATCTCTTCATAATAAGATGTGACTCTATCTGCTTTGTGGTGTCTAAAACAACTCCTACTAGGATCAGTAGGGAGGTTCCACCAAAAAAGTGACTTATTGTCGCATCTATTCCAAGCATCTTACCCATAATTGTGGGTAATATCGCAATAACTGCTAAAAACAGGGCTCCTGCAAGAGTAATTCTATTCATTGTCATTTCAAGAAATTCTTGCGTAGGCCTCCCTTGCCTTATTCCAGGAATGAACGCTCCATTTTTTTTCATATCTGATGCTATCTGCTCAGGATGAAACTGGGTTGCAGTCCAAAAATAAGTAAAAAATATAATTAACAGCACGTAAAGTATCGTATACAGCCATGATCCTGGTGTAAGCATGTTGGAAAAACTTCCAAGCCAGGAATTTCTTCCAAGGAGCTGAGCTATCGTCGCAGGAAACATAAGCAAAGCTGATGCAAAAATCACAGGGATAACGCCAGCGTAGTTTAGTTTAAGAGGAATATAGGCATTTGAACCTTGTACTTCATGTCTTCCTACTACTCTTCTTGCATACTGTAATGGTATTTTTCTTTGTCCCTGAATCACCAGTATTGTTCCAATAATAATCAGCACAAACACCCCGAGAAGTACTGTGAACGATGTCACTGTCATTTGTCCAGGTTCCTGAGAATCTAGATTCAGTTGCTTTATCATTGATCCAATCGTTGAAGGGAACGATGATAAAATACCAATTGTAATAATTAAGCTTACGCCGTTACCAATACCTCTTTCTGTAATWTGCTCACCTATCCACATAAGAAACAAAGTACCTGTTGTCATTGTCGCAATCACAAGCATATAAAAAAGCCAGGGAACTCCAAGCATCTGTATTCCTGCAACCTCAGGTAAAATAATACCTGGATGCGAAAGGTTCATATGTACTGCGTATTTTGCGTAAAGTAATGATTGAACAACAGCAAGACACAACGTCAAAAGTCTTGTCCTTTTACCCATTTTTCTTCTTGCAAGTTCGCTATTCTCTCTCATTTCCCTTTGCATCGAAGGAACAAGAGCCATTAGCATCTGCATCACAATCGATGAGGTGATATAAGGAACCACTCCTAGGGCGATTACTGTTACTCGTGAAAAGGCTCCACCAGTAAATATACTAACTAGTTGAAGTAGATTTTGTCCTCCTCCACTTGCATGTTGGAAAATCTTTACTACTTCTTCACTATTTATCCCAGGTACCGGGATAAATGCACCAACACGACATACAGCGAGCAAAATTAGGGTAAAGTAAATCTTTTCTCTAAGTTCCTGTACGCCAAATATTCTTTTTATCGATTGAATCATGAGCCGCTTTATAAAAGGTTAAAATTTTTCTCAATTATACTAGTTTAAACTCTATCTTATTATTTTCGAGTTTTTTTATAGCATTTTTTGAAATGCTCGTCGCTTCAATTATCACCTTTTTAGTAAGCTCTCCTACTCCAAGGATCTTAATTCCGCCTTTTATCTTTTTATGAGAAAAACCTTTCTTAACTAACGTTTCAGCATTCACTTTTTCACMGCTTTCATATAGCTCTTCAATTCTTCCTAGGTTAATAGAAAAATATAGAGTTTTAAATCTCGCGTTTGAAAAACCTCTGCAGGGAAGCTTTCTAAATAATGCTAGCTGGCCACCTTCATGGCCCGGTCTCCTTTTGTATCCAGATCTTGACTTGTCACCTTTATGTCCGCGACAACTAGTCTTTCCTCTTTTACTTCCAGGACCTCTACCCACTCTTTGGACATTAGTACTCTTTCTGTGTGTATCCTTTAATTCATTCAGTGCAATCATTTTATGCCTCTAAGTGCTAAGCATTCTTTACGATTTTTAAGTTGTGTTAAAGCTTTGAATGTCGCTTTTACCTGATTTAGAGGGTTATTAGAACCAACACTCTTTGTAACGATATCCTTAATTCCACCAAGCTCAAGAACAGCTCTTACCTTAGAGCCTGCTATCACACCAGTACCTTCCGGTGCTGGCTTAAGCATAACTTTTGCGCCATCCCAGCTAACTGTGATTTCATGGGGAATAGTTGTACCCTGCATCTCGAAAGAAACAACATTCTTTCTAGCAGCTTCACTGCCCTTTTTAATGGCATCAGAAACTTCATTTGCCTTTGCAAACCCAACACCAATTCGACCTTTTCCATCACCAATCAAAATTAAGGCAGAAAAACTAAATTTTCTTCCACCCTTTACCACTTTCGAGCAACGGTTGATATATAATACTTTTTCTTCGAACTCAGAATCTACTTCTGTTTGCCTATTTGACTTTCTTCTTCCAGCCATGAAGCTACTTTCCTTATTTAAATTTTTAAACCAGAGTCTCTTACAGCTGTTACAATCTCAGCTATAATTCCGTGGTACTTAAATCTTCCTCGATCGAACACCATTTGCTGAATATTCTTTGATTTCACTTGTTCAGCAATTTTACTTCCTATAAGTTTCGCAGATTCTTTGGATCTAGCTTTAACTTTTTTGTCGAAGTCTTTGAAATTCGAACCAAAAGAAGCGAGTGTTATGCCTGTCTCATCATCAATTACTTGAATAGTTAGATGCTTATTCGATTTCGCAACAGACATTCTTGGCTTTTCAGAAGTACCTCGAAGATGCTTTCTTACTCTTAGCGCCCTTTTCTTTCTTACTTGATTACGTTTATTTAAATAGTTATACATGTTTATCCCTATTTACCCTTTGCAGCCTTTCCGGCTTTCTTTCTTACAAATTCATCAATATACCGGATTCCCTTACCCTTGTAAGGTTCTGGTGGTTTCAAACTTCTTACAGCTGCTGCAAAATGACCTACAAGCTGTTTATCTACACCTGTAATAGTGATTAAGGTGCTTTTCTCCACTTTCACTTGTAATCCTTCAGGAACATCAAGTTCACATGGGTGAGAAAAACCAAGTTGCAAATCAATTTTAGTGCCTTTCAAATTAGCTCTATAACCAACGCCAATGAGTTTAAGTTTTTTCTCAAATCCTTGAGAAACACCTAGAACCGCGTTGTTTACAAGTGAACGATATRGTCCAAGCATAGGTTTTGCTAAAGTAGACTTTTCTCCCATGGAGAAAAACACTTCATCATTCTCATGCTTGATATCAATTCCTTCTGGAACTTCATTTATCATCTCACCTTTAGGCCCTTTAACTGCAACTTTTCCCTGCGTGACCTTAAATTCTACTCCCTTAGGAAGAATAATTGGTTTCTTTGCTAATCGCGACATCTTATTCCTTTATTCTTAATTACCACACGCAGCAGAGTAGTTCTCCACCAGCCTTATTTTTTTTAGCAGTACTTCCACTTACCACACCACAAGGTGTAGAAAGGATTGATATACCAAGACCTCCAAGAACAGTAGGAATCTTTTTATATCCTACATATTTTCTTAAACCAGGTTTTGATAATCTCTTGATACCTTGGATTACTGACTCTCTATTTTTAGCATATTTTAAAAACACTCTCAGCGTTCTTTTATTGTCACTTGTGAGGTAGTTTTCAATAAATCCTGCCTCTTTCAATACTTCTACAATCTCTTTTATCAATCTGCTATTGATTATATCGACATAACGATGTCTAGCTGACTTCGCGTTACGAATTCTTGTAAGCAGATCTGATACAGGATCCATTAATAACATTAGTAAACTCCTATTTCTCTAACGTTCGTAGGGCATGCCCATAAGTTTTAGCAGTTCAAAGCACTCAGAGTCTGTCTGAGCTGATGTTACAAAAGTAACATTCATACCTTGATCTCTTTTTACTTCATCTAAATTGACTTCAGGAAACACTTGTTGATCATCTAAACCAAGTGAGTAATTTCCTCTTCCATCACACTTCTTTCTAAATCCTCTAAAATCTCGAATTCGAGGACTTACAATATTTGTGAAACGATACATAAAGTCATACATACGTTTACCGCGAAGAGTGACCTTTAGTCCGATTTCCTGCTCTTCCCGTAACTTAAAGTTAGAGATCGAATTTTTAGCTTTCATAATAATCGGTTTTTGACCAGACAAAAGCGTTAGCTCTTTCATTGCATCTTGCATAGCATTTTTGTCTTTCAATGCTTCTCCAACGCCCATACTAATGATAATTTTCTTTAACGCAGGTATCTGCATTTTGTTCTCATAAGAAAACTTCTTCATCAAAGCGTCTTTTACGTCTTTTTCGTAATTTTTTTTCAATTCTGACATATTCTTTTACTTCTTTTTAGCTTTTCTTAATGTTCTGAAAACTACTTCTTTCCCTTCCTCTACATAGTAAAGGTACTTTTCATTTTCAGCTGTATTTTTAACTTTAAGTTTAACAGGAACACCAGCAGCAGTACATGGCGCAACATTTGAAATATGGATCGGACCTTCAATATCAATGATTTCAGACTTTGAATTTTGATCTTTTTGCTTCAAATGCTTCTTCTTCATGTTGACGCCTTGTATGACTACACGGTCTTTTCCTTTAGCTATCACGGTGCCAACTTTGCCTTTATCGTTACCAGCAAGTACCAGAACTTTATCGTCTTTTTTTATCCACTTACTCATTATTTATTTCCTCTATATAACTTCTGGCGCTAAGGAGCTGATCTTAACAAATCCGTTATCTCTTACTTCTCTTGCGATCGGTCCAAAAATACGAGTGCCCTTAGGATTTAATTTATCATCAATAATCACACAGCTATTGTCATAGAACTTCAAAGATGAACCATCTTTTCTTGTGATATAGCTTCGAGTGCGAACAATAACAGCTTTTACAACTTCACCTTTCTTCACTGATGATTTTGGATCTGCTTCCTTCACGGAACAAACGATCACATCACCAACGTGTGCATAACGTCTTCTTGTTCCCTTTAATACTTTGAAACATCTTACGCGTTTTGCACCTGTATTGTCTGCAACCTCTAAATCAGTTTCCTGTTGAATCATAGTATTCCCACTTCTTTTGTAATATTTTAATTATTAATCTAGTATAGCAGCGACTTTCCATCTCTTCAGTTTAGAAAGTGGTCTAGATTCAACAATTCTAACTTTTTGCCCTTCTTTTAGTTGCTCTTCAGTGTGAGCATAATATTTTTTACCACGAGTAATAATCTTTCCGTAGCGAGCATGAGCAAGTCTTCGATCTACTCTGACAGTTACTGTTTTATTCATCTTGCAGGAAACAACAACGCCTTCTTTCACTCTATTTGACTTAACTTCTTTTCTATCCATACCCTTACTACTTTTTTGCTTTTTGCTTATTAAGAGCAGTTAAGATACGTGCTCTAGTCTTCTTTTTTTCCTTAAGCTCATGTGGCTTATCCAACTTTCTTGAAACTCTTAGCTCACTCTTAATTTCATAAATTTCTCTAGATAATTGCTCAAAACTGAATCTAAGTTCTTCTTCTGGTTGGCCTATTAAATCTTTCATCGTAGACATAATTTCTCCTTAAACCTTCTCTACTCTTTCAACGAATCTTGTTCTAATTGGAAGTTTCGCAGCTGCTCTAACTAAAGCGTTTTGCGCATCTTCTTTAGAAATATTCGCTACCTCAAAAAGAATACGTCCAGGTTTCACTGGAGCAACCCAATGGTCAGGAGCTCCTTTACCTTTACCCATTCTCACTTCCGCAGGTTTCTTTGATACTGGTTTATCTGGAAAAATTTTAATCCAAACTTTACCCTTTCTACTGAAATAACGGTTGATAGCAACACGACAAGCTTCGATTTGGTTGTTTGTAATCCATCCTCTATCAAGAGCTTGCATTCCATATTCACCGAATTCAACAAACTGGCCGCCTTTTGTCTTGCCAGCCATGCTTCCTTTCTGCTGCTTACGATATTTCGTTCTCTTTGGTAACAACGCCATTCTGTTTAGCTCCTACTATCGAATTAATTCTTTGCCGGTATTGATCCACACCTTAACACCAATAGACCCATAAGTTGTTTCTGCCCTCGATGTCGCATAATCTATATCAACTTTCAGTGTGTGTAGAGGGGTTCTGCCTTCTTTATACCACTCAGTACGGGCTATCTCGGCACCACCAACTCTTCCGGAAAGCTGAACTTTTATTCCTACAGCTCCTGCATCCATACCAGCCTGCAGTGCYTTTTTAAGCACTCTTCTARAAGCTACACGTCTTTCAATTTGCCTTGCTATAGCATTAGCAACAAGTTGAGAGTCAAGGTCAGGTCTTTTAATTTCCTCTACATCGATCCAAATCTCTTTTCCTGTAAACTTCCTTAGTTCTTTCTTTAGAATATCTATCTCAACGCCTTTCTTGCCGATAACAAGCCCTGGACGTGCTGTGTGAATGACAACTTCAATTTTATCACTCATTCTTTTGATTATGATTTTTGAAGTTCCAATACAAGAAGATTTTTTCATTAGAAACTTACGGATTTCTAAATCTTCTCTCAGTAAATTTCCGAACTCTTTTTTATTCGCAAACCACTTAGATCTCCATCGCTTACTTAAAACTAACCTAAAACTAATTGGTGATATTTTTTGACCCATCTAAATTCCTTTTACTACCTTTCTGCTACAACAACTGTGAAGTGACTCGTTCTCTTTAAAATAGGAACTCTTCCACCTCTATTCTTTGGCTTTGCTCTTTTATGAGTAGGACCTTCATCAACTCTAATTTCTTTTACAAAAAGTTTATCTCTTTGAAGGTTGAGCTGCGTCTCTGCATTTGCTACAGCACTATCTAAAGTCTTTTTAATCAGCCTTCCACCTCTTAATTGGGAATATAAAAGCTGAAGTTTTGCTTTTTCTACATCGAGTCCACGTATGATCCCTGCAGCAAGCCTCGCTTTTCTCGGACTGATTCTTACATATTTACTAATCGCTTTTGCTTCTTTCATTTCATTAATTCCTTACTTTTTAGGATGTCCTTTAAAAGTGCGAGTTGGCGAAAACTCTCCTAGCCTGTGGCCTACCATATTCTCAGAGATAAACACGGAAATAAACTTCTTTCCGTTATGAACATCGAAAGTATGTCCAACCATCTCTGGAAGTATCATCGACCTTCTTGACCAAGTTTTAATTGTTGTCTTTTTGCCTTCATCATTTTGCTTTTTAATCTTTGCATGAAGATGGTGATCAACAAAAGGACCTTTTCTTAACGATCTTCCCATAGTGTTTTACCCTTTATTTCTTCCTACGATCCTTAACGATCAATTTATTACTCTTTCTCTTAGAGCGTGTACGCATACCTTTGGTCTGCTTTGCCCATGGAGTTTGCGGAACATATCCATTATGTCTCCCTTCACCGCCACCGTGTGGGTGGTCAACAGGGTTCATTGCTGTTCCTCTAACTGTTGGTCTAAAACCTTTCCAGCGGTTTCTACCAGCCTTGCCTTCAACTCTTAAGAAATTCTCAGAGTTAGATAATACGCCAAAAGTTGCTTTACAGGTATCTTTTACCATACGAACTTCACCTGATGGCATCTTGAGTGTCGCATAACCATTACTTCTTGCAAGAAGCTGTGCAGATAGACCCGCTGATCTAACAAATACACCACCCCTTCCAGGATACATTTCAATATTATGAATAACTGAACCAAGCGGCATTGCCTTTAGACACATGCAACATCCAGGTTTAAAAGGTGATTTATCACCTGATGACAATACATCACCCTTCTTGATTCCTTCTGGAGCAAGTATATATCTTTTTTCACCATCAACATAGTGAAGAAGAGCAATGTGTGCTGTCCTGTTTGGATCATACTCTACTGAAGCAACGTTTGCCTCAATGCCATCTTTATCTCTTTTGAAGTCTACTATTCTGAGGAATCTCTTTGCTCCACCACCTCTATGACGGCATGTAATGTGCCCATGGTGGTTTCTACCATTCGTACGTCGCTTTGGCATCAAAAGTGATTTTTCAGGTTTTACTGTAGCTCTTTTTCCGGCGACCTTTGTTAACTGCTCGTTACTTGGCAGCACAAGTTTTCTCAGTCCGGGTGTAACGGGTCGGAATTTCTTAACCATTTCCTAATCTAGCTCCTCAATTTATACTTGGTCGTCGAGTTCGTCACCTGGCTCAAGAGTCACAATTGCTTTCTTGAATCCAGATGTAAATCCTACTCTTCCACGAACACGTCTTTTCTTAGGCTTCATTCTAATTGTGTTCACAGATTTCACTTTAATTTTTTTCTCTTGGTAGATTTGCTCAATCGCTTTGGCAATCTCAATCTTGTTCGCAGTATTTTCTACCAAAAACACATACTTTGGGCTCTTGCATCTTTTTATGCATGCATTCGATTCAGAATTCTTAAGTCCTTGTAACATTCCAGATTTCTCTGTGATGTAGCGAGATTTAATAACTTTATAAGGGCTCTTATTCATAATTATGCGGATCTCCCAAGTAGTGTCGTTAATTGCTCAAAAGCTGGTTCGAGTAAAATCACATGCTGTGATTTTAACACTTCGTAGCCGTTGATATTTTTAAGATTTAGAAATTTAGCTTTTTTGATATTTCTTAAGCTTTTTGCCATTGGAAGATAGCTTTCAGGATACTCATACTCTGTTAGAAAAAGCACTTTCTTGTCATCGAGTCCAATTTTCTTAAGAAATGTTGCAAAAGTCTTTGTCTTTGGCTCTTTCAGTGCATCATACTTTAAAATATGCATCTTTTCATCTTTTATAAGACTTGTCAAAAGAGCTCTAACAGCTTTGTTTCTTTCTTTTTGATTGATTCTTATATGTTGGTTGAATTTAGGCTTTGGGCCAAAAACAACCCCTCCCCCTTTATACTGAGGAGACGCCAATGTTCCTTGCCTTGCTTTACCAGTTCCCTTTTGAGGGTGCGGTTTCGCTCCACCATGATTGACTTCTGATTTATCCTTAGTGCTTGCACTCCACTGCCTTAGGTTTGCACGCAATGCAACAACGTAATCTTTTACCATTTGAGGGTTTGCTTTGCAATCAAGAAGGTCGTCTTTTAACTCTACTTGCTCCACTTCATTACCAGAAAGGTCATATTTTTTAAGCTGAACCACTTTCTTTATCTCCCTTTAGCAATTACGCTTGTTTATGTGCTTTTTTCACTGATTTGCGGACAAATATAATGCCGTYCCTAGGTCCTGGAACGCATCCTTTAACTAGTAGCAAATGCTTTTCTATATCCACTCTTACGATATGTAAGCACTCTGCTGTAACTTTTTCATTTCCCATGTGCCCAGGCATTTTCAGATTTTTAAATGTTCTACCTGGTGTAGATCTCATTCCTGTCGAACCAGCGTGTCTATGGAATCCAGATCCGTGAGCTGCAGGACCACCTTTAAAGCCATGACGTTTCATAACCCCTTGGTAACCTTTACCCTTACTTGTACCTGTTACATCCACAAATTTCGCATCTTGAAAGTATTCTACGGTTAGAGCTTGGCCTACTTCGTAAGAGGCCGTGTCTTCAACGCGTGATTCAAATACAACTTTTTTCGGCTCTACTTTCTTTGATGCAAAGTGGCCTTGCATAGGCTTGGATAGATTTTTCTTTCTAGAAGCTGGCAGTGTAATGCCACCCATTTGAAGTGCACTGTAGCCTTCTTTTTCTTTTGTTTTAACTTGAGTGATGACGTTTGGTTCAAGCTCTAAAACAGTACATACTACTGCCTCTCCGCTTTCATCAAAGATTTTTGTCATTCCTTTTTTTCGACCGGCGAATTTAAGAGACATCTCTTCTTCCTTTACACTTGGTTCTAACGAACTATTCTTTATGGGTTCATAACTGAAGATTTGACTTGCACAACTCCTACAGCTCAATAAAAAGCTTGAAACTGAGAGTTATCGCTAATTAAACCTCTTAGCCATTAGGCTAAAGCGAACAGGCTATCAAATCTTCGGTTTTCCTACAATCAAAATATATTAATTGGGAATCAGCTACTTAAAATAGGGAAATAATGATAAACCCGCACCCCCATTTATGCAAGCTTTATCTATAGAGATATTTGAAAAGCGGCTCAAAACTTAGCAAGCTGCTCTTTGATTTTCTTAAACTGTTTCGCGTTTGAATGCGTTGACAGTTGTGAGATGAAGAACAGTGAAACCATCATCACAAACAGAAAAATAATAATAAAATATTCTCTTAAAAAAATACGCTTTTTCATACAAATTGACGCTGGTTAGAGTTTAAATTTGAGTTTATCCAATATACTTGTCTAGCGCTTGATTTGAACACATTCACAGCCTCGTCCCCAAAGGTACGAACCCCCATGAATACAAAATAGCAAATCAAACTTGTGGCTATTGCAGTCGATAAATAAGTCACCCCTGTGACAAAAGCAGCAAGAGACAGCGCCGAAAACGTCATATAGGACAAATTCACAGCGTAATCTGCAATAGAAGCAAGCTCTTTCCCTTTCTGAAACATCTGGGAGCTATAGTCTAAATCTTTTAGTACAGAGCTCTCATGAGACTCCGAAATATTCTTTACACTTTTAAAAAGCCAACAACCGTAACTTAAAACATAAAACAAGTCTGCTGTCGCAGACAAATAAGGAAAAGCTACTTTCGTTGCACCTGAAATATTACTTTGCCCAAACCAGTCGATAAATTTGAGCCCATTGGCCGTGGCAAAAGAAGCACAACTTAAAAAGTCATGATTGGAAACTTCGCGATCTGAGAAGCTGAAAGTAAAATCTTTATTCTCATCATTAGAAAAAGCATATTCAGCAAGCTCTTTCACACTCATCACAACATAACCTGTCCACATAGCTCCAAGACACAGATCAAAAGGTTCTGAAACCACATTTTTTGCACATTGAATAGCCCTACTTGGAAAAGTAGAGCTAAGTAGACTTTGCTGATTTGAGAGTTGAATTGCGCTCACGATATACCTTGCGTTAAGCAGCTGGCATTTTTTCAGCCGTATGACGTTGCCAGAAATTTGCTTCCTGATCTTTAGCATGCATCATAAATTTACCACACACACCTATAGTAGACAGCGCAATAAATACCCATGGGGCTCCTATAAGAGCTCCAGCGGCCGCAGCCTCCATGCCTCCAACTAACATAAATGACGCTTGGACGAGCCCAAGGGAACACATAGCAACCGCACAAACAGCTCTCATGCAATCCCAGCACTTGTTATCAATCCTGGCTTCTACATGTTTTTTCTGATACTCAATCGCAGTCTTTTTATCCTTCACCTTAGGATCTACGACAGTAAGATTTTTTTCTCTAAGCTTTGCAATATCAACTGTTGCATTATATGCAGAATTAGATAGAGCATAGACCCCACATGCGTTTTTGAGCGGGCCAATATATTTCATTGCGCCATTGTACGTTACATTAGCAACGGTCACAACGCCAAAATTTCTCGCTCCATCAAAGGTATCCACCCAATCTCCAAATACATAGCAAATATCGCCAGCGAGATTTCTAACACTCTTGCCGCCATTATAAAGCGTTTCAGCAAGCTTTACCGAACCCTTAAGAGCTCCTGGAAAAGCAAGGAATTTTTTAGCCGTATTTAATCGATTTGAAGCCCCTGATAACTCGCTAACTTCATTGGATCCCCAAAGCCTTGGTAGATGCGCTGTAATAAACGTCACATCTCTTAAAGCTTCCATTGTATACTTACCCTTGTCTCCAAGCCAGTTGATAAGCTCATTTGTAAAATCCAAAGGAGTTACATCGATTTCTTGTTTTGTAAAATCCAAAGGAGTTACATCGATTTCTTGTCCTGATACTATTGTTGTCATATTTCTCTCCTTTAAATTTTTGCTTGTTTCATTTGTGGATGGGAAGCGTTCATCGCATTTAGCTGGCAAGATCTGTAGTAAGAAATCATTCTAGAACCAAGTAGTCCACCAGACACTAAAACTGTCGCAGCTGGATATGCCGCCATACCAACCGTCAGACCCATCAAGCTAAGAGCTATGATTGATACATGTATTCCTGCATCCCAGAAATTTTTAGACTCTTCTAGCGGTCTTTTTACGCTTTGAAGAGAAGGCTTTAACGTATCTGTTTTAGATGGATTACCACCTGTTACAATATCATAAAGTTTTGAGCTTGATCCAAGAAGTGATCCACATGACCCAACTTTATCCGATACAACATCTAGACGTCCAACAGCAACATTCAACCCTCTTAGAGCTCTAACTGATCCTGCATAATCTCCTAGTGTAGAGCCAAGGTGCGCTGCAAGCTTACGAACTTGGTTCGCCAGCTCCATAAAGGTAGTAGAACCATTTATCCAACCCGTAATTTTTTTACACACTTTACCCGTAGCTTCTGGAAGACTTGCTAAATCTTGCAGAAAGAATACGAAGTCTTCTGCATCGGTAAGCCTTCCTAGCCCTGTTGTTATTGGAGATAGAGTCGCACTAGCAAAACCCGCTACCTTTTCAGAAAGCTCTAGAGCTATCTTGGGAAGTTGTATAATGTAAAATGATCTATTGCTTGCTACTTCTTTAAAATAATCAACTACACCAAAATTCTCTGCGCCATCTAGAGCGGCTTGCTCAACTACTGAAACTGCCATATCCTATTCCTATTTCAAAAATTTATCTAAAATCAACAAGGAGTATAATGACGCCCATGTATTATGTAAATAAAGGTAAAATTTTAGATAAAGAAAAAATAAATATTTAACAGAGGTTTTGTAGGTAAACCTTTACACCTAAGCGAGAATAGGTTTTGGATGACYCCTGACAAATTCAAGAACGCTAACAGCTTTTTTTCCTTCAAGCTGCACTTCTAGAAGTTCAATAGCACCATCCTTTGTCTTTATGATAAAACCATTTTGATCGTAGTGCAAAATTGAACCTGCTGAAGTTTTCGAGTCATCAGCAAATAACTTCGCTTTCTTGATTTTTAAACGTTTTTTTTGATCATTCAAAATTAAAAAGCAGTAGGCACCGGGATATGGACTTACCCCTCTTATAAGGTTGTGAATACTAAGAGCGTCATTATTCCAATTCACCTMAYWSKSWTCTACAGTTATTTTCGATGCATAAGTAACTTTTGACTCGTCTTGAGAGGTTTTATTGATAGAACCATTTTTAAAATCATCTATGGTTTTCAATAAACCTTTAATCCCCAGCTTTTCAATTTCCTTCTCTAACTCCCCTACATCCATATCAAGTGCAATAGGGGTCTTTAATACGGTAAAGATATCTCCTGCATCAAGAGCAAGAACCATTTCCATAATCGACACGCCTGACTCTAGATCACCATTAATAATCGCTCTATGTATCGGGGCAGCCCCCCTATGCTTGGGGAGAAGACTTGCGTGCACATTGACACAGGCAACCTTGGGAATATCTAAAATATTTTGCCTTACTATTTCGCCATAAGCTACAACAATAAACAAGTCCGCATCATAGCTTTTAAGTTTTTCTACATATTCATCCGTAGATACTTTATGCGGTTGAAGAACATCGATTTCTGGGAAACTTTCTTGAACAAAAGATTTTACAGGAGGCGGCAGCATTTTTTGCGACCTACCTTTCTTTTTATCTGGCTTGGTTACAATGCAAACAACTTCTATATGATGATCTAAAAGACCTTTAAGGATATTGGCCGCAATCTGAGGCGTACCAAAAAAAACAACTTTCATGAAATATTAATTTACAGCATTCACAGGTTTTTCATCAGAGCAACTGACTAATTCATCTTCTTCACAATTTACAGTACCTTGCGGGCTTGGAAAGCCTCTTTTCGATTTTTTACAAAAATCGATCCAATGCTCAATTTCGGGATATTTTGCATCATCTTCTAACTGTGTAAGAACTTCGTTGATATGCAGATCAGAACGGAAGGTCAATTTAAAAGCCTTTGAAAGCCTAAGCCTTTTTTCTAGCCCAAAACCTCTTCTTCTTAGCCCTATCAAGTTCAGCCCACCAAGCTTATAGGGCACCCCTGCACCTATGGTATAGGGAGGCACGTCATGAGTTACCCTGCTGAACCCACCTACCATAGAATGAGCGCCTACTCTTACAAACTGATGAATTGGAGTCATCCCACCTATCACTACATAGTCTTCGACAATCACATGTCCTGCTAGCATCGAGTTGTTGGACATGACTACATGATTTCCCACCTCGCAGTTATGGGCTACGTGGCAATACGCCATAATCAAACAGTTATCTCCAACTTTTACAATCGACCCTTCTTTACTAGAAGAGTTTATAGTAACAAACTCCCTAATGTGGCAATTTTCACCGATTGTTACATAAGTCGTTTCGCCTTCAAATTTCAGATCTTGTGTTTGCGTTCCGATACTTGCGCTAGGCCAAATTACCGTACCTTTTCCAATTGTCGTGTTACCATCAATATAAGCATGCGATTTGATTACACAGTCATCACCTATTGAAACTGTTTTTTTGATGATTGCGTACGGCTCAATGGTTACATTATTACCAATTTGCGCACCCTCTTCAATGACAGCTCTTGGATCAATTTTTAACATGCAAATATCTCTTTTTCTTATCTTGTTTATGAAGACTCATTTATAATTTCTCTTTATCCATTAATGCAAAGCCTATTTCTGCTTGAGCAGCCACTTTGTTATTCACAAGAGCTTTTGCAGACACTCTGCCACCTTTTGAACCAAGGTGCAAAGCCTTTACATGAAGGTATAATTCATCCCCTGGCAATACCGGCCTACGAAATTTTGCATTATTCACATTAAGAAGCAAAGCAATCTTCATGTGATATCCTTTTTGATGAATCAAAATACCCGCTGTTTGCGCTAAGGCTTCCAAGATAAGTACGCCTGGCATAATAGGAGCAGGAGGAAAGTGTCCTTGGAAAAAATGCTCGTTCATCGATACGCACTTTTTTCCAATGATTTCGCTGTTTTCTAAATCGAGATGGACAACTCGATCAACAAGTAAAAAAGGGTAACGATGCGGAAGAATCTCGAGGATTTTTCTAACATCAAATACTACCGTCTCGTTAGAAGCAGTGGGCATTAAGAGGACTCCATCATAATGTGATTTAACAATTCTTTTGAAAATGCGGTATTAGAAAAATGACCCGAACGAATTGCGATTACGTGAGCAAAGAATGAACACCCAACTAGTGACAAATCTCCAATCAAGTCTAAAATCTTATGCCTTACCATTTCGTCAGGAAACCTAAGTCCTTCTGGATTTAGTATAGCATCACCCTTAATGATCACAGCATTTTCTAAAGAACCTCCCTTGATTAAACCTTGTTCAATCAAAGGCACTGTTTCTTCATACAAAGAGAATGTTCTACATGGAGCAATCTCCATTTTGAAATTTTCTTCGTTCACACTAATCGTATGAAACTGCGCTCTTAATAGGGCTGAATTGGGATAGTTAAGAGTATAACTAATCCTAAACTCATCCGAAGGGAGAGCTACTATGTGTACATCACCTTGTGACCAAAAAACGGGAGATGTCAAGTGATAAACTTTCTTCGATGTTTTTTGATAACCAAAACCTACTTCTTCAATGAGATCCACAAAAGGCTGTGCACTTCCATCGCAGATAGGAATTTCTGGCCCATCTATCTCAATCAATAAGTTATCAATTTCATAAGCACTTAAAGCTGCAAGAACATGTTCCACTGTTTGTACAAACACGTCGTCTTTTCCAAGAACCGTACATCTTGGGGTTCCTCGAACATACTGTACTTGGGCTGGAAGAATGGGCTTATCTTCAAGATCAATACGCTGGAAACGAATCCCCGTATTTTCTTCTGCTGGCCGAAAAGTCATCTGAACTCTTTTTCCAGTAAACAATCCCAGTCCAGAAATTGTAGCGGCTTTTGCTAAAGTTTTTTGGTTATTTCCTAAAGTCGAAACTTTTTTCGGTTTAGGTGAGGTATCTAATGTTATGGGTAAAGACAAAAAATCTACTCCTGTCTATGTAATATGTCAGCTTAAGATCAACAAGCAAACGACAGTCACCAGCTCGTTGTAATCAAAATAAGTTAAAAAATTACCGGAGCGAATTTTTTTTAACAAGCTCTAATTTACTATCTGTAGGGTATATAAGATAAAAAGTCGTTTTTTTTCAGCCGAAATGCAAAGAATCCTACCGTAGCAAACGAAACTGCTAGGATCAAATAGTCCCCTAAAAACGTATATATAGTGAAGTAATGATACAGATCTAATGAAAAAATTAGAGCTCCACGTAAATTTTGATGGTCATAGATTGTTGAACTTAGCATTGCTTTGGTTTTTCCAAGACTGTCAATTGCCGCAGTAATCCCTGTATTGCAAGATCTCAGAAGCGGAACTCCATTTTCAATAGCTCTAAGTCTCGCATGATAGAAATGCTGCTCTGGAAGTTTCGATGGATAGTACCACGCATCATTTGTCAGATTTACGTATACCTCGGCTCCTAACTTTTTCCCATCACGCATCAAATGGGGAAAACATTCTTCATAACAAATCGATGGTGAAAGACGAACTTTTTCACCAAATACTTTTGCAGACTTTCCGCGCTCTGAGAACCCTGTAATGCCATATTTCGCGACTAAGGCCTCCAAGCTTTTAATCGGCAAATACTCTCCAAGTGGCACCAACTTTCTTTTTTCATACCGTTTTATCTTTTCTGGGCGTCTTGGAACAAAATGAAATGCAGCGTTATAGATGTGTTTTTTTTCTTTGTCATAGTCATCTAGCCCGATCAGAACTTCGCTATTATAAAAATTGGAAAGAGACTGTGCAAAAAAGCTATTGGATATATACCAGTCACCATCTCTTTGTTTTGCAAAAGGTTCTCGGAGTTCCGGTATATGATTCTTATAATCCTGCCCCCATGCCATATCAAGGATGAGGCAAGCATCAGTTAGCGAGTAAGGATATTGCTTTGCTCCAAAAGGTATCGCGGCCTCCGGAAAAACAATCAGATCAAGATTCCGATCTTTCGATTGTTTTTTCTTGATATAGGTCAAAGCACCGAGCCATTGATCATAGGGTGATATGAAGTGATGTTCCCTACTTGAAAGCATTATTTTTTGATCTGGCCTTAAGCCTGTCTGCACTAAAGCTACATTAATTTTTTTTGTACCGATTGATTGCGCTCTTGCTTTATGAAAACCGTTATGTAAAAGACCAAGTGAGAAAAGAAGAAGTATGCTTCCAAAATAGACTGCAATRTTATTTTTACTTGTCTGAGTAAAGGCTCTGTATGCAAAAGCATTCAACAGGATCACAATAAATGAAAGACCGTATACTCCAAACACGGTTGCAAAAGTTGACAGCTCAGAGTAGCTTGAAAGAGCGAGACCGACAGGATTAAAAGCAAATCCGCATAAGAAAAACAACCTACTATATTCGAATAAAGTCCATATACCCGCAAGAAATAAACAGTGGGATATGCTTATTTTTTTTCTAAGAAGAATGCAGAAAAGCCCATATTGAGCACCGAGCCATATAAGAATTCCAAAATACACAAATAGGATATATGCTCCATGAAATCTTGTTGCGGTCATCCAAGAAAGATGCACCGCCTCGACACACGCAAACCAAACAAATCCATGAAAAAACTTTTGCTTCTTTCCTTTAATAGAAAACAGGGCTGCCCAAAAAATACTATGACCAATAAACGCACTGACAACAGAAATTTTAAGAGACCAAGCTGGCTGACCAAAAGCTACAATAAAAAAACTAAGCAGCCATAAGAAACCAAAGATAGCGATTCTTTTTTTCCCAGAAGAAAACAATTCTTCCTTGAGCATGAAACGATCCTTTACAAGTTCGATTTTGAGCGAAATCCAGAACCAAATCCAAAGACTACGAAAAGACCGCCAAGTATCGCGAGGTTCTTCATAAAACCAACTAGCTGTGTATTACGCTCAGGGGATTCTATATACCAAAACGGGTAAAACAAAATGGTAGCAGTACTGAGGAAAATAATCAAAAGAATTGCCCCAAATCGAGGAAGCACTCCTATTAAGACAAAAAGGCCTCCAAGAATCTCAAATGCTATCGCAAGACCCAGTGTGAACGTTAGGTACTCTTGCATGAGATTTATCACCCCAAACAATGGATTCGGGCCCGAGTACATTTTCCAATTATCCAGTGCTGTTTGAAGGGCTTGCAAGGTTCCATCCCAATTCATGATTTTATGGATACCCGCTAGAATAAACACCACACAGAGGAGGATTCTACCTACGATAGAAAAAGTAATTTTAAATGAATGCATGGATCCCTCTTGACTTGTGCTCGCCCTTAAACTGGATCATGAAAATTTACTGTATTTTTGTAAAGGCATAGATAAACAAAACGCATCTATTCGATAATTAAACTAACTTAAACAAAATATTAATTATTTAWYYKMYWTWKTAATNKMRATRARWTWWTTRRTRMTTGTNWRRAYKYWGWTRWYARMYTWWYMMSMWTTRWYMTWTAMTKWWKYYYTYYKYRWRMRMAMCKMWYTYWWYAAWRGCACGTTTTARACATTTTCACCTCATAAAAATTCTTGAGGAATTTGACGAGACAAGACTTCCTCTGGATGTTTTTCTAAGTAAGTATTTTAGATCTCATAAAGCTGTAGGCTCCAAAGATAGAAAGTATATCTGTGAGACTATCTATAAATTGATTAGATGGAAAGGCTTAATTGATTATTTTTGCAAAGAAAGACCTATTAAATGGGAAGAACGCGTCGACCTTCTTTCTAAACTTGATCTCTCCGTTCTAATGGAAGATGAGAGCATTCCTCCCCATGTACGCGTCAGTTTCCCTAAACAATTCTATGACAAAATTCTACAGCCATTTGGCGAGCAAAAAGCTTTGGATTTTTGTATTACTTCAAATGATGCCGCTCCAACCACCATTCGAGTGAACCCTCTCAAAGTCTCAAGATCACATCTTCTTGACATTTGGCAAAACAAGTATTCCATCGAAGCCTGTAAACATTCAAAGCTTGGTATAACTTTCAATAAAAGAATTAATTTCTTTGAACTTGAAGAGTTTAAGAATGGTTTTTTCGAAGTCCAAGACGAAGGAAGCCAGCTTGTAGCAAACCACGTTAAGGTAAAACCTGGTGATCACGTGCTTGATTATTGCGCGGGATCCGGAGGAAAGACCTTAGCCTTTGCACCTCTCATGCAAGAAAAAGGACAGATTTATCTATACGACATAAGACCTCACGCGCTCACGCAAGCAAAAAAANGATTAAACAGGGCCGGCATCCAAAATGCTCAGATCCTTACAAAAGATAGGCTAAAGAAAAAAGGACTTCTGAACAGAATGGATTGGATCCTTCTCGATGTCCCATGTAGTGGCACCGGCACACTAAGAAGAAACCCAGATATGAAATGGCGCTTTTACACCGAAATGATTGACAATCTCGTAAAAGTGCAAAGAGAGATTTTCGATAATACCGTCAAGTATCTCGCGCCAGGTGGGCATATCGTATACGCTACATGTAGTATCCTTCCTGATGAGAATCAAAAGCAAATTTCCTATTTTATAAAAAAGTACAATCTGAAACTTGCGTCACTACCTTTCTTTACCTTCCCTGAAAAAGATGGGATGGATGGATTTTTTGCAGCCGTCCTGAAAAAAGCATAATACATTTCCAACTCTTTTCGATAATCATGTTATCTGCTATTCTTTCTACAAAAAACAACACCTTGTGGAATATGAAACGACTACAAAAAGCTCTCATTGTCTGTGTTTTCGCCCTCACTACCTATGGATTTAGTGATTTCGAAGGACCAAATCCCATGGCACCATCAGCGCCAAGTTATGCTATGAATAACAGTCCCCTTATCCGTGTAAATGGAAAGACCATTTCACTTATGGATGTGATTAAGAAAATGAACGTCATCATTCACCAGCATATTCCTCATATTCGCAATTCCCACATGGAGTTGTTCAAATTCTACATGTCGCAGTGGAAACCCACCTTAGACGACATGGTTTTTAATGAACTTACAATCGCAGATGCTGAGGCAAAGGAAATTAAAATTAGTGATGGTGATGTAAGGGAAGAAATGGAAAAGCGTTTCGGTCCTAATATCATTTCCACACTTAACAAATTGGATTTGCAATATGATGAAGCTCAAAAAATGATTCATGATGAGCTTCTTGTAAGACAACTTCAAGGAACAAAGATCTACTCGAAAGCTCAGATGTGCGTAACACCCGAAGTTATAAAAAATGAGTACACTGCTTATCTCGAGAAAAATCCTCCGGAAGAGAAGTGGGAATATCAAGTTTTATCCGTACGTGGAAAAGACGAGAGCATGTGTAAAACTTTTATAGAAAACATATCCTCAGAACTAACTCTCGAGTCTACAAAACTTTCTGAACTTTCCGCCAAATTTAAAGAAAATCCTCAAATTGCAAACAACTCTGTTGAGATGAAGCTTTCTAATGAGTTTCTCGTTAATAATAAAAATCTATCGAAGCAACATAAAGAAGTCTTAGAGAATCTGAAAACAAATTCTTACAGTGAGCCTATCGTTCAGTACTCAAGAACAACCAACGCTAATGTCTATCGTWTTTTCTATCTAAAGGATCATACTATTAAAGAACCTCCTTCTTTTGATGATCAATACGAGGAAATCGAGAATAAGCTTGTTGGTGAGGCTGTGCAAAAAGAACGAGAATCTTACAAAGAAAAACTTTTTGAGAAGTTTGGAGTAAAGAAAAATTACTTAGATGCAGAAATGCCGAGTGACTATAAACCTTTTTCCATTCGATGAGTCTCTATAAACAAAGTGAGCTCTTTGCTTTTCTGAATAGTATTGGCAGAAAGCCCAATAAACGTCTTTCTCAAAACTTTTTAATCGACGGAAATATCCTAAATAAGATTGTTGATGCTGCCTCTCTCTCTCCTGGGGACCTTGTCATTGAAATCGGCCCAGGCCCTGGAGCTCTTACAGAAGCCCTTATCGCAAAAGAAATCGATGTCATTGCGATTGAAAAAGACCGACTTTTTGCAGAAAAACTCGGAAGACTCGACAAAGATAATCGTTTGAGTATCATTCAAGAAGATGTGCTTGAAGTAGACTTTCTTCCTCTTCTTAAAAACAGAAAGGCTAAGATTATTTCTAATCTTCCCTATCATCTAACATCTCCCATTATGGGGAAAATTTTGCCTTTATATGGTAAAATAGAAACTATCGTTGTAATGCTGCAAAAGGAAGTTGCGGTCCGTATGAGTTCCCCTCCCGGTTCAAAAAACTACGGATCTTTTTCTATTTTTACTCAGTTCTATAGTGATACAAAATATTTATTTTCTGTTTCCCCTAACTGTTTTTTTCCAAGACCAAAAGTCACATCTGGGGTGATTCGCTGTACGCCTAAGAAAACAACCTCTTCATTTGACAAAGAGGCTTTTTTTACATTTATTAAAAGCGTGTTTTCCAAAAGAAGAAAAATGCTTCTTACTATCTTAAAAGAAGAAATAGATAAAGAAGCATTAACCACTGAATTGCAAAAATTGGGCTACTCTGAAAAATGCAGACCCGAAGAAATTGCTATTCATGACTTCGTCCACATCTACAAAAGCTTCTATTAAGCGACTACTTTATAGATATGACTTCTCCAATAGATAGTTTCTCCAAAGCCTCAGGAGTTAGGCTAAATACCGCATTAGGCATGCCAGCCGCTGCCCAAAGCTCATCATATTGAAGTAAATCTTCATCAATGTAGGTCATGATTTTTTGAGTATGACCAAGAGGAGGAATGCCTCCTATCGCAAATCCTGTTACTTGCTTTGTAAATTCCGCATCAGCTTTCTCTATCTTCTCCCCAACGTGTCTTGCAATTATTTTCTCATTCACTCTATTGATACCGCTTGCAAGAACGAGAACAGGCTTTTTTGTTTCCCTCGTACGAAAAATCAATGATTTAAGGATTTGTGCCACAGTACATCCGATCGTATCAGCTGCCTCTTGGGCTGTTCTTGTATTGGAAGGCAACTCGAGCACCTTAAATGAAAAACCTTTTTCGTCTAAAATATCTTGAATTTTCTGTGCATTTTTGCTGAGTAACATGATGATTCTCCCGTGAGGATTGCTTTAATAAAAATCTTTATATATTGATGAAAAGATACGAGTATCTCAGAATAGGCACATATTATAAAAGAGTGTTGTTATGTCGTCTAGAGAGACATTTTTACAGAACCCTTTTCACTATCTAGCCTCCTGCTGGTGCGCTCCACGCGTGCATAGTATATAAACCCCACATCAGATTTTTTTTTTTNNGAAAACAAAAATTGTTTTCTCTCATCTTATTTTAAAGGTTTATTATGGAAAAAAGAATTACATGGAAGAAGGAATCAGGATTAATTTGGTCCTTACTTGGTTCTGCCATCGGTTTTGGAAATATTTTAAGTTTTAGCGCCCAGTGTTACAAGAACGGCGGAGGTGCTTTTTTAATCCCTTTTATTGTAGCCCTCATCGTGCTCGGCGTCCCTATGTTATTTTTAGAGGGTGTTATAGGTTATAGAACAAAACTTCCTATCGTCTCAGCCTATGGGAAAGTGCTTGGTAATACAGGAAGATCTCTTGGCTGGCTTATGGTCGCAGCTGTTGCGACTATCGGTGGATTTTATCTTGTTCTAACGGGGTATTCCGTCGCATATGCGTACTTTTCTGTTAAGGGTTGTATTCCACAGGATACCGCAACGTTTTTTAAACATACTTTCTTGAGCGGCACAGGAAGCTTAACAAGCTTTGGAGGCATTTCATGGCCCATACTTCTTGTGACATTTATATGCGGAACATTTGCCTATATTGTTCTTTTAAAAGGAATACGTTCCGGTATAGAAAGGGTATGCTCTATTTTCATGCCCATCATGCTAACCTTGATCGTATTCTTTGCCATTATTGTATGCTATCTACCCGGAGCGTCAGAGGGTTTTATTCGGTACCTTGTACCTGATTTTTCTAAAATCATGAACTTTGCCCTTTGGCGAGATGTCTTTGGTCATGTGTTTTTCAGCTTCTCTCTTGGTCTTGGGATCATCACCGCATACTCACGGCATAGCTCGAAGAAAATCTCTATCAAAAAAGTAATGTGGTACATCGCCCTTGGAGACTTCCTTGTATCGTTCCTAGCAGGTTTTGTTATCTTTGGCGCTGTTGGTCATTTAAGCTATGCAACAGGCACTCCATTTTCGGAAATTGTGCAGTCGGATTCAACGTTCGAGATGGGTTTTGTGCTTTTTCCAAAGATCTTGCACGTCTTTACCCCTTGGGTAAGCTCGATAGTAGGATGTGTCTTTTTCATCTCTGTCTTTATTGCGGGAATCACAGGATTTTTTTCAATCGCTGAAAGCTTTATTGGAAATCTAGAAGTTGAATTCTCTCAAAGCCGAAAGAAAGCTGTGAGCATTGCTCTTGCAGTCATGCTCGGTATCGCTTTTATGTTCTGTTTTGGAAATGGACAGGCTCTAATCGAAGGACTTACTCCTATGCTTCTTGGAAACAATATGATCATCGGAGGACTTTTTGAAGTTGTTGCTTTCATGTACCTTAGCAAAGAGATTCGAAATGATGCTATCTGGTTCAATAAGCTGAAAAGAACGAATAATTACCACATGGTAAAAAATATCGTTCCTCCCATACTTTTTGTAATTCTGTGTTCTTGTATGTATCTAGAGTTCACAGAACCATTTGGTGCTGCAGGAATGCTGAGATGGGGATGGTTTTCTATTGCTCTTGTTACGGGATGTGTTCTTGCAAGAAAAAGAAAAGTGTTTGCAACAGCTAGATAGAAACAACAAAAGCGCTGTATACCTACAGCGCTTTTTTCTACGAGCGAAAGATTTTTTCAGTAAGCTTTCTAAAAAACCGATATATCCAAAGACCTACAAATCCGATAGAAAATACAACAAATGAAATAATTAGAACATTAATGAGTGTTCCCCATACAGTTCTTAATCTATAACCAAAGGAAGGTATCGCATTTTCTTTCACATAGAGAGCTTCATTAAATAATATTTCACCCTTTTCATTCTTGACTTGAACGGCACCCACTATCTCTCCTGAGATGAAAGGCATTTTCACAGAGTTCCATACGATACTTGGAGTAAGCACTTCTTCCTCTGACGGGAAATACTCATAAATGAGATCTTCCTTGAGCACAGCCTTAAGCGGCTCTTTAGCTCCTTTCACAGGAAGAGTATAAAGAGAATCGAGTGCGTTTAAAAGTTTGCGAGCAAGCTTCTTTTCTGAAAAAGCTGTGTTAAACATGTTAATTGCATCAGAATAGACTTCTTCATAATTTTCACATGCAAGAGCGACACAAATAAGCGTTCTATTTTTGTCTTTTGCAGCTCCGACAAATGTATATCCTGCTGTTTCATGATATCCAGTCTTTATTCCAAAAGCATTGGGATAAAAGAATCTGCCTCTTCTAAGAAGTTTATTTGAATTCCAAATCGTTCGACCTGGCTGCTTGTTTGTCTTGGGTCTTTGATATTTCTCAGAAGACACAATCTTCACAAACTCTTCATTTTTAACAGCTTCTGACGCAAGAAGCGCGAGATCATATGCCGTTGTTGCATGACCTGGATAATAAAGACCATGTGGATTTTCAAAATGAGAGTCCCTGCAACCAATTCTTTTCAAGGTAGTGTTTACCTTCTGCATAAATCCTTCAATACTATTTTCGTCGAGATGATGAGCAAGCACATTTGCCGCATCATCCCCTGAAGGAAGCATCATTCCGTAGATTAAATCTCGGATACTCAATTTCTCATTCGAGTAAATGCCATCACTCATCGCATCAGGTTCTAGTGTATAGGGAGGATCTACATATCCAGCTTCCGTTTTTTTCTTCCTGGAAATTTTTGTAAGTTTATCAAAAGGACAAACAACTGTTCTATCTAAATCCTTCTCTATTTCAAGCGCAGTCAGAACTGTCGCAAGTTTTGTGAGACTCGCGGGAGACCTTTTATCTTTAGGGTTTTTTTCGAATAGAATTTTCAGATTTTCGGCATTAACAAGGATCGCAGACTTTGCTTGCACGTTAATTCTAAACGGCTTTGAAGGTAACGATAGTGGCACGAGTAAAGCAAAAACGATCGATAGAAATTGGAAGAGCTTACTTTTCATAAGTGTTATGATACGGGAAAGGAAAAAAAAANGAAACTCGGCAAAAAAATGAGCGTTTTCAAAATTCCTATTTTTATCTCAGAAACCATTTAAGAGCATATTTTTAATMWMWSWMTMWAGRAANNTNATATKTARANNMMARMAAAAMTAMAAWAAKRYTYSWTTAAATAGGAAGTTTTTTTTAACAAA
>NVUU01000002.1 GCA_002402025.1 Candidatus Aerophobota bacterium | reverse complement strand
TCTTCCTTAAATCCCACTCTAAAGATCGGAAGACAAGTTGTAGAAGGACTGCGAAAACATTACCCACGGACAACTCACAAGATAGCCTATGATAAAGCCATTGAACTTCTTACGCTTGTTGGTATTCCGCAGCCAGAACTTAGACTCACTCAATACCCTCACGAGCTTAGCGGAGGGATGAGACAACGTATTATGATAGCGCTCGCACTCGCGCCGTCACCAAAGATCCTCATTGCTGATGAGCCTACAACGGCCCTTGATGTTACCATACAAGCGCAGATCTTAGCGCTTCTTAAAGAAATCCAGGCAAAAACAGGTACAAGTATCCTGTTTATTACACACGATCTTAGTATCGTTGCAAATTTCTGTGATAGGGTTCTTGTTATGTATGCAGGTAAAATTGTAGAAGCAGCTCCTKTWCATGAGCTCTTTAAAAATCCAAAACACCCTTATACAAAAAAGCTTTTACGCTCTATCCCAAGAATTGATCTCGATCAAGGAGCTCCCCTCATTCCTATAGAAGGCAGCCCACCTGATCTATCAAGGAAAATGAATCATTGCAGCTTCTTTGAAAGATGCGATAAACGTATGCATATCTGCTATAAAGAAGTCCCCAAACTCTACGATCTCAGCAGTGATACGAAATGCGCGTGTTTCCTATACGACCCAAGGATGAAAGATGAAAAAAAACCTTCTTGAGATCAAAAATCTTAAAAAGTTTTTTCCTGTAAAAGGCGGAACTTTAAAAGCTGTAAACGACGTTTCTTTTTTCATAGAGGAAAAGCAAACACTTGGTCTTGTAGGAGAATCCGGCTGCGGCAAGTCCACGATTGGAAAAACTTTGATAAACCTCTATCAACCAACTGGTGGCTCTGTATCTTTTAACGGCCATGACATGAGCACACTCAGTAAAAAAGAGATGCTTGCTCTTAGAAAAGATATCCAGATGATCTTTCAAGATCCCTATTCTTCTTTAAATCCACGTATGACAACACAAGAGATCATTAAAGAACCTCTCATCATCCATAAAGTTTATAAATCTAAGCGTGAAATAAAAGAGCGTATTAACGAGCTACTCGCTCTTGTTGGATTGCAACCAGAGCACGCAAATAGGTTCCCACATGAATTTAGCGGAGGACAAAGGCAACGCATTGGTATCGCAAGGGCTCTTGCACTAAATCCTAAATTTATTGTCTGCGATGAACCAATAGCGGCTCTTGATGTCTCTATCCAAGCGCAAATCGTAAATCTATTAAAGAAGCTGCAAGATACTATGGGTTTGACCTACTTATTTATCTCCCACGACCTCGCAATGGTTAAGCATATCTGCAATAGAGTTGCTGTGATGTATCTTGGTAATATTGTTGAGATAGCAGAAAGCAAAGAGCTCTATGCAAACCCTTTGCACCCCTATACAGAAGCTCTATTATCAGCAGTACCTATCCCAGATCCCACTATAGAAAAAAAACGCTCTCGTATCGTTCTTCCCGGAGAAATCCCCTCTTCCATCAATCCACCAAAAGGCTGTGCTTTTTGCACAAGGTGCCCAAAGGTCATGCCTATCTGTATAGAAGTTGCACCTGAAGAAGTAGAAGTTACGAAGGGTCATTTTGTGAGGTGTCACCTCGAGAGATGTCAACCTGCGAAGGATCTTTTAGAGAGTTAACTTCATCTTGATGCATAAAGAACTCAGCTCTTGTGCAGGGAAATTAGAAAGTATTAAAATTTTCTAGATAAGTACTTCTTTTGGAAGTTGAAAGAAAACATTTTCCTCTATGATTTCAACCTCAGTTGTAGAAGTTACTCCGAGCGATATCAAATATTCCGTGCAGCTTTGCACAATATCTTCTGGTGTGGATGCACCAGCTGTGAGGCCTATGGATTTAATACCCTTTAGCCAGCTCGCGTCAATTTCACTAGAACTATTGATAAGATATGCAGGAATATTCTTATTTTCCGCAACTTCCCTAAGCCTGTTAGAGTTAGAGCTTGTAGGGTCTCCAACAACAAGGACAAGATCGACATTAGAGGCGATATCTTTAATCGCCATTTGTCTATTTGTTGTAGCGTAGCAAATAGAAGAACTTGGAAGGGTTTCCACATGGGGGTATTTATCGATAAGAGCTTCGATGATGCCTTTGACATCATCAAGAGAAAGTGTTGTTTGTGTGATATAGAAGAGTTTCTCATCTTGAGCAAAGGTAAGTTTTGCAACATCTTCTGCTGACTCAACGATCGTTGTTACATCAGGAGCTTCTCCGGCAGTTCCAATAATTTCTACATGGTTACGGTGCCCAATAAGGATAATCTTGTAACCTTTCCCGGCAAAACGAAGTGCTGCAGAATGTACTCTTGTAACGAGAGAGCAGGTAGCATCGATTTCGATGAGGTTTCTTTTTTTAGCCATTTGTCGTATTGCAGGAGATACTCCATGAGCGGAATAAATAATCCTAGATCCTTCTGGGACTTTTTCGAGATCTTCGATGAAGGTAGCTCCCTTTTCCTCTAGTCTTTTCACCACATGTTTGTTGTGAACAATTTCATGTTTCACATAGATCGGACGTCCCCATAGTTTAAGAGCCTTTTCTACGGTTTCAATAGCTCTTACAACACCTGCGCAAAAACCTCTGGGTTTTGCTAAAAACAACTTCATATAGCCTCTAAAACAATAATTATCAATATTCTAGCATACTAATATGGAACTAGCAAGTAAGGAGAAATTTGAAAAATATTTAAGTCCAAAATAATCCCGGAATGGTGATAACCTCCATAAATTACAACCAGAAACACCTAAAAGGACAGTATGGTACACCCTCTCAATACGCAAAACCTTGTAGAAAGATTTAACCGAGCTGCAATTTTTGGAAGAGATGAGGACATAAAAGCTATTGTTGACCCTGAAATTACTTCTGTTTTCAACGGAAACGGGACAGAAGAAACTTTCAAAGGCGTTGAACATCTATTACAAAAATTCCACACACTTTTTAATCACGTCGTTAACACTAATGCCGAATCGTATGAATATACCAAAAGCACAGAATCTGAGATTACTGTAACTTTCGAACAACGATTTACGATCCCTGGACCAACTAGTATGATTATAAAAGGTACACAAACATGGTCCTGCGCTGAGATTAAAGATAAAAAAGTTTTAACCCACTTAAATATAGAATATACAAAAAAAATCTCAATTTTAGATTGTATCCCAATTTTAGGTTGTGAAACACAGTAGCCCTTTTCGTCACAAACAAATGTTGATTGATTATNAAATTATCTGTATCATTTAAGCAAGCTTTGAGCATATTACAAACGCGTTATGAGATATCTGTATTCTATATATTTATTTATCTTAGGCTTTTATTGCGCGGGCCCCCTAGAGTCTGCAGCTCCGCTTACGCATCTATACATCGGAGATATTTTTCTAAAATATTACAACGTGGAAGATCGAAAAGCCTTTCTACTTGGTAATATCTACCCAGATATTCGGTATATGTCCAGCGTTTCAAGAGCAAATACTCACAGAGACGATGTAACCCTTAATGAAATTATCAAAGAAGAAGACAGCTTTAAAAAGGGATGTCTTCTTCATTGCTACGTGGATGTATTAAGAGAAAACCTCGTTGAGATCTTGCATATCTATGATATGTTAGAGCCTCYTGATAGGGGCTATAAATCACAGCTTTTAAAATTTATAGAAGATGAGTATCTCCWTGCAAGATGCCAAACAGCAGAATRMGKRYAGNTCMATAMAKCGMMKANKSRMACNWAGMMKTYYAKMMCWWTYTRYMGMYAWSAKACCTACAAAAGTGGCACCTCTTTATTTCAGGGTATTTAACGATAAAACCTTCTATGCAGATGTATCTTTTGAGTATGGTAACGAAAGAGATGTTTGGGATCCCCTCTCATATACTCTATGAGTGGAGCTACGAGATCCCTAAACTTGCTCATGATCCCTATCTTAAGAAGTACACAAAATATATGCTCGATCGTATCGAAAAAACATTTACACAAAGAAAGAGCATTAATGTTGTCATTCGGAAAGTTCGTTGCGATGAGTAGATTTATTTTTTGGTTTGAGAGCTTTCTAGATGCTCAAAAATCCCTTCTACTGAATCTTCAACCATATTGAGGACTTTTTCAAAACCGTCATCTCCTCCGTAGTAAGGATCAGGAATTTCCTCATCTTTATAGTATTTAGAAAAATGAGTTGCTAGAGAGATCTTTTCCGATGTTTTTTCTGGAGCCGATTCTTCTAGGTAATGCTTAATCTCATTTGTGACTACAAAGATATAATCGTATGCAGAAAAAAAAGCGCCTTCAAAAGTAACGACTTTGTGATTAAAGTGAACGCCTTTTTTTTCAGACATCTTTTGCATACRAGCATCCATATCCTGCCCAGCAAAATGCGCGCCTATGCCGCAGCTCTCAACGTGATAAGCGTCTTGTTTATGATTTTTTTTGATGAGTGCTTCAAAAAAGCCATGCAAAGCAGGAGATCTGCAAATATTTCCAAAACATACAAAGAGAACAGAGATCATTTTACATCAGCGCAGCATCTAAACCCATAAGTTCTGTTTACAGTACCTGGGTTGTTTCTGTGTCTATGTGAGCATGTGAGATCATCTTTAAGGCTTTTCCAACAGCCCCCTCTTAAAACTCTGTACACGCCCTGCTGAGGACCTCGTGGATCTYCTGGTTCTTGGAAAGAATGCTCATAATAAGAGTAGTCATACCAGTCTTGACACCACTCATAGACATTACCTGCCATATCAAATAGACCAAACTGGTTCGGAGGATAGCTCATAACATTTACTGTGTCAGAGCTAAAGAAGTTGGCTTCTGATCTTTCGATATCGCCACCTGTAGGATATCCCATATCAGGAAATCCTGATCTTGCTGCGATTTCCCATTCAGCTTCTGTCGGCAATCTTTTTCCAACCCATTTTGAATAGGCTGCTGCGCCATACCATGTGATGCCAATTACAGGATGCTTAGTATATCCTGACTCGATTGTGAGCTTACCAGCAAGACGCTTAATGCGAGATTCGCGAAGTCTAATGATGTCATTGTTGTTCACATCTTTTTCGCCGCCCATAGCTTCTAAGAAGCGAATATACATTTCATTTGTAACAGGATGCTTGTCAATTGCGTAACTATTAAGACGCACCATGTGCTTGGGTCTTTCGTCTCTTGCACCTTCGTTAGAACCTCTAAAGTACTCTCCACCTGGGACAATTGCCATTTCTGTTAAGATGGGTTCGATATTTCTGATTTCATTTTCTACAGGGATATATCTTGCGACTGTTGTTTCCAAATGGAAAATCGACGCAGGATCTTCTTCGTAAGTAGGTCTATTAATTTCACCAGGATTTAAAACAGGTTTCGGCTCATGCATTGCTTGAGGAGCTACTTCCTGTTCAAGCGTTGCCACTTGCGGGTTATACGCTGGTGAAAAACCTTCTTTTGTTTGTTGCTCGTGAACTCCCCTGTAAGGAGGTTCTGGTGCTTTTGTGAAAGTTTCAGTTGCATAAGGATTTGTCACTTGTGCAGATCTTGTAGGTTCAACATACGTAGGAGCAATATCTGGTTGCGATGCTTGTGGTTGATGAATGGTTGCTTGCGTTTGCTGCTGAGTTTGTTGTGGTTGTCTATTTTTTAGAGAACCTCTCAATACATTCATCATATCAGAAAGATTGGACGTTCTTATGTTTGGGTTAAACGGAAGACATTTTCGGAAGAGTGTATCCCAATCAAGCTTTAGCTCTTGAAGTATTTCTGATGGCATTGGAAAAATCCCCTCTGGATATTTCCTTGTGAGAATATAATAAGCGAGAACCCCAAAGGCATAAGAATCCGTTCTTGGTGTGAGTGGTGTTTTAGAAGAAACTTCTTTTTGCTCTGGTGCAAGAAAATTAAATGTTTGAAGAAATGATGCGTGAAGCTTTGATACGTTTGAAGAATCTTGAGAAGGTGCATATTTCTCAGAACTGCCCGTATCAACGCAGAGAGCATCACCAAGAATTTTGTAGGTTCTTGTTAGGATTGATCCTTCTCCAATAATTTTAGCAAGGCCAAAGTCTGTCACATAGACATTTAGGCCGCCATCGCTTTTGCCAATAAGGATGTTATTAAGTTTCAGCCCTCGGTGGACAAAGTAATGGTCAGAAACTTTCTTTTGGTGTGCATAGTCAAGAGCAGACGCTACTTGAGAAAGTATGCTCACAAATTCGCTCTCTTGCATTTTACATTGGTGTACTCTTAAGTACTCTGCAAGGTTCGTTGTTTCAGAGTAGTTGTCTACAATGCAGTCCATAACAAGGAAGTAGTAACCATCGGAATAAGATACATTATGAACTTTTGCGATATGGGGGTGGTCTAAATGAGCTAAGACGGATACTTCTTTCTCGAAGCGTTGAATAAAAGCTTTATCTTTTGAAAGTTCTTCTGGAAGTACTTTCAAAGCATATTGCTTTTTGATGAATCTATGTTCTGCTACATATACATTACCAAGGCATCCTTGCCCGATCTGTTTGATAATGTTGTAGTCTCCAAAAGTACGCTGTTTCATAAATCTTTCTCTTATAATTTTTAGAAATCGTCTTCTTATAATTGATATAAGAAGAACCAATTAATCACAAACTAGAAATTTCTTTCTTCAAATCCTCTATTTTAAGAAGAGGAGGCAGACATTTTTCTCGAGTACAGAGATAGATAGCACTTTGTCCATCTACTCTTGTTTTTTCGGCAAAATGGGGCAGTGCGAGTAGCAGCTGTTCTTCACTGCTTTGAAATTTCCAAACAACCGTTAAATGGGGGGTGTAATTATTCCGCAAAAAGTCTCGAAGCTCTTTTTCAAGTGTCATTTTTTCATCGATAACAGCTACAAGTAGAATAGATTTCTTATCCCAATATCTTAAAAGTGCGCTCATCATATTTGTGCATGACTGTGGCTGCTGTGAAAAAAGTGCCATAGCAGCTTTAAAAACATCTTCAGCTTGTCTCAAATATTCATTATTTTGTGTGATCTGAAAAAGCCTAAGAAGATTTTCTGCATGGACGCTATTACCAGATGGCTCTGAGCCATCATTGAACTCACATTTTCTAAGAAGCAGGGTGTCATGATTTTCGTTTGAGAAGTAAAAAGCACCATCCTCTGACTTAAATTCGAGCTCAAGAATTTTCGAATACCTTATAGCTTGTCTGAGATAAACGATCCCAAGGCCCATTTCAAAAGCTGTAATGAGAGCTCTGATTAAAGAGGCGTAGTCTTCAAGATTCGCATCGAATCTCGCTTCTTTATCTCTATATCTTCTAAGAAGCTTCTTATCAACAGTAAGTGAGCTTTCAATAAATCCAAGAGTTTGTATTGCAGCTTTCGTATATTCTTCTTTTTGAAGAACCTCTCCAGCACGGAGAAGAGCTTCTATCACAAGTCCATTCCATGAGGTAATGATCTTATCGTCGGTAAAGGGCTTTTCTCTTTCGTTGCGTACTTCATAAAGASCTTTTTTTGATGTATCTAGCTGCTGCTTTAGAGAAAGAGGGTCTATGTGTTTTGCTTCTGCAAATTCTTCTAGGCTATCACTTGTATAAAGAACATTACGACCTTCAAAATTCCCATCTTTTGTGATGTTGTAAAACTCTAAAAACAGACTTTGTTTATCTTTTTCTAAAACCTTTTTAATCTCTTGTACTGTCCAGGTATAGTAGTATCCTTCTTTACCATCACTATCTGCATCTTGAGCAGTATAAAAGCCGCCTCTATCTTGCTTCATTTCTCTGATAAGGTAATCAAGAGTTGCTATGACAACTTCTCTGTAATGAGGCTTTTTAAAAAAGACAAAAGCATCGAGGTAACTCTTTGCAAGGATCGCATTATCGTATAGCATTTTTTCAAAGTGAGGGATTTGCCATTTGTCATCAACAGTGTATCTAGAGAACCCACCACCTATATGGTCGTAGATCCCTCCTCTTTGCATCATCTCAAAGGTAAGTTCAGCATAAAATACGGGTCTATTGTCATCGAAAATAGCACCGTATTTAAGAAGATAATCGAGTTGAAAAGATAAAGGGAATTTGTAGCTTCCTTTCAGGCCGCCATAAGCTGTATCTGCAAGACTTAATAGAATCTGGACAGCTTGTCTAATCTGAATGACATCGATAACTTCATCACCTTGAATGACAATAGAGTCCTCGAAAAGAGAAACCATCTCACTTGCTTGCTCTTGTATTTGAGATCTATCCTGAGAAGACCATAGCTCTTTTATATGCATCGCTGTTTCTTTAAGGCCCATCATCCCGTGAGCGTTATCAGGGGGCAGGTAAGTGACGGCATAAAAAGGTTTTAGGTCAGGTGTTAGAACGACATTTAAGGGCCACCCTCCACCAGAAGACATCAGAACTTGTGCAAACTCCATATAGAGACCATCAATCTCTGGAAGTTCTTCACGGTCTACTTTGATGCAAATAAAAGTATCATTGAGTGCTTTTGCAACTTTTGGATTTGCAAAAGACTCTTTTTCCATAACGTGACACCAATGACAGGTAGCGTAACCAATCGATAGAAAGATTGGCTTATCATATTTTTTTGCATCATCAAAAGCTTCTTTTCCCCACGGATACCAGTCCACAGGATTGTAAGCATGCTGCAAAAGATAAGGAGACTTCTCATTAATGAGTCTATTGCTCTTATCTACCATCTAAATTAAATCACGCCCATTTGTTTTGCAAAATACCATAGTAGTACTAAGACTACAGCTGAAACACCAGCCCACACAAGGTTTGGTAGCCATTTGACTCCCCCACCCATACTGCCACGAACTTCAAGAGTTCCAATTCCATAATCGAACTCATGTTTTTGACTGGTTTTATTGAAAACCTCTGGGTATTGTGCGATGATCTTATCAACTTCAAGACCAAGAAAGTTTGCATACTGTCTGATGAAACCAAGCATATACACAGCGGATAGAGCTTGCTCTATCTTTCCATTTTCTATGGCTTCTAAATAGTTGGAACGGATCGAAGTAGAATTTTCTACTTCTTTAAGTGAGAGGTTTTTTTCCTCTCTTTTTGATCTAAAGAGAGTTCCTAACTTTTTAAATTGTTCTTCCATTAAACCTCCAAAACGCTTTTTTTTGAGCGCTTAAACGCTAGACTATAGAAATTTCCGAATTACTGCAAAGGATAAAGAAGTGTCTTTTGTAAAACAGAGCTTTTTCTTCTTCAAAATGAAAATTCTGCTATAGTGATTCACGATTATCCCAAAGGAAAAATCATGCCAGGAAACGATACCAAGTGTTTTGTTACAACGATAAACTTAAGTCTTGCTTCTAAGCTAAAAGGTGATTTAGAAGAACAGGGGTTCGAGCTTAAAAAACCCGTTTATACTGTATTTCAAGCGAAGAAAAAGGGAGTTTCACTGACTCTTTATGAATCTGGAAAACTCATGGTTCAAGGAAAAAACAAGCATGAGTTTATCACCTACTATTTAGAACCTGAGATTTTGCAGGACCTTGCCTATAGCTATCCAGAAAAAAATGTAGAGATGCATGAACGCATTGGTGTTGATGAAGCTGGTAAAGGAGATTACTTTGGCCCTCTTTGTATCGGAGGTCTTTATGTTAACGGTGAAGAAGACATAACGAAACTACTTAAGATGGGCGTAAAAGACTCAAAGCGCATAAATGATGATAAAATTCTAAAGCTCGCAAAAGAGATAAAGAAGTCCTTTAAATATTCCGTTGTGCGTATTTTTCCAAAGCGTTACAACGAGATGTACAATACTTTCCATAACTTAAATCAAATGCTTGCTTGGGGACATGCATCAGCCATTGAAAAGCTTGTTGAAGATACGGGTTGCAGTAGTGCAATCATTGATCAGTTTGCATCAGAGCATGTTGTTGAAAAAGCACTCAGTAGAAAATCTGTTGAGATTAATCTTGTACAAAGACACAAGGGTGAAGAAGATCCTGTTGTTGCAGGAGCCTCTATTCTTGCAAGAGCGAGCTTTGTAGAAGGCCTTGATGAGCTTAAGGAACAGTTTGCACTGAAACTTCCTAAAGGTGCAAGCGCGCAGGTAATTGATGCTGCAAAGATTGCTGTAATAAAACATGGAGAAACTATTCTTCAAGATGTTGCTAAATTACATTTCAAAACAACAGAGCAAGTATTGATTGGTTAGATGTTAAAAAAGCTAGATCTTACTAACTTCATATTGATAGATAAAGCGAGCATTTCTTTTCACAAAGGGTTTAATGTTCTCTCTGGAGAAACAGGCTCTGGCAAAACGATGCTCATGCAAGCATTAGCACTTCTTCTTGGTCAAAAAGCCGATACAAAACACATCCGCAATCATAAAGAGAAGGCAACACTCTCCTGCGCGATCGATATTGCAAGCCATAGAACGCTACATGCCGTATTAAAAGAGCTCGGAATAGAAATAGAGAAAGAAGAAGAGCTTCTTATTAAAAGAGAGATCACAACAGCATCAAAAAGCAGAGCATTTATAAATAATCAGCAGGTATCGATCGCGGCCTTAAAACAGATTTCTCCGTATATTTTAGAAATTGTCGGAGCCGCTTCGCAGTTTGAGCTGAAAGATGAAAAAGTGCAGATGCAGTTTCTTGATCTTTATGCAGAACTTAAAGAAGAGCTTTCTTCCTACAAAGAAACTTTTCTAGAGGAAAAAGCGCTTGATAAAGAACTTGAATCTATCACCTCTTTGCATGAAGAGAACAAACGGCTTTTACCTTTTTGGAAAAGCTGCATTGAAGAGATTGAGAATGCAGATCTAAAAGAAAACGAAGACGAAGAGCTTTTTGAGATTTTCTCAAAACTTACCCATACACAAGATATCATTTCCTATGCAAAGGATGCTAAAGAGGTCCTGGAAGATGGGGATGTTTCTATCCTCGTGCAGTTAAATACTCTTAAAGGCTCTTTTGCAAAGATGCAAAAAACAGACAATGCTTTTGAAGAAGTTTTAAAAAAAGTAGAAACTGCATCTGATATTCTTTCAGAGCTTAGTTTCTATATCACAAGCTATGTTGACAAGCTTGATATGGACCCCTCAAAAATCGCAGAGCTTGAGAAAAGACTCACTCTTATTAATTCTCTTAAGAAACGTTATGCAAACGATGTTCTTGAAATCATCAAACACAAAGAAGAACTTCTGCAAAAGCTCTATCACTTTGAAAATTTTGATGAATGCTTAAAGGCCAAAAAAGAAGAACTCTTTCAAAAAACTACACTACGAATTAAAAGAGCTGCTTCTTTARCAGAGAAGAGAGTGAAAGCTGCAGGTAAGCTTTCTTTGAGGCTTACATGCGAGCTAAAGCAGCTAAACATGGCATCTTCTATCTTTGAGATCAAAGTGAAAAATGCTGCGCCAAGTGCTCTTGGATCTGATACAGTAGAATTTTTCTTTAGCGCAAATGCAGGAGAGAGTTTAAAACCTCTTAAAATATGTGCAAGTGGTGGGGAGCTTTCACGGGTACTACTTGCGCTTAAGCTTATCTTGGCAGATAAGCAAAAGGAAAAGATWCTTATCTTTGATGAGATCGATGCAAATATTGGTGGTGAGACAGCAAGTTTAATCGCAAAAAAGCTCCGCGAACTTGGAAAAAAACGTCAAATTTTCTGTATCACGCACTTTCCGCAAGTCGCAAAAGAGGCGCATTATCACCTGAAAATCCAGAAAAAAGTGATCAGAAATCGAACTATCACAACCATTGAGGCTCTCTCTCAGGAAAATAAGGAAGAGGAGCTTCTCCGGATGTTCGGAGGAGAAAGGAACCTATTCACAGTCAGTATACAGGGCGATTAGGGTGCTTTGGACTTTGTCTCATATTTTGAGTCTCTATCTAGCTTAGTAAGACACAGCGTTTCTTCACAAAAAGCTTGCATCTGGTACCAACCATTTTGCGCTGCAAGAAAAGAAAAAATCAAAATATTCACAAGCGGATATCGCTTTGAACGATCTAGTCTAGGATCTTCAATGATAGAAAAGTGTTCAGAAGCATAGAAGCTTCAAGGTCGATGGTTGATCTTATAATTTATCCTCCTAGGACTTTCCCAAGAGGATAACCTAGATCAATTAAAATTTTGATGCGTCAGTTTTGGCTTTACTAAATTCATTGGCTTGAATATAAAATCGTTACTTTATCAAGTTATTGGAAGGACTATGCAATTTTCAATTTTTTTTAGAGTATTGACAGCGATACTCTGTAGCTTTACACTTTTAACGGAAGCCGCTATTGACTATCAAAAGGTCTATGTTGCAAACTCAGGCTCAGACTCTGTGAGCGTGATCAATACAGCAACAGATATGGTATCAGAGACCGTGGGTGTCGGCAATTTCCCCAGAGCTCTTGCTATTGCAACAGTCACTTCACCAGATACTCCGGTTACTAGAGTTACTGCTGACTTAATTAGATATTCTCCTATTAAAGTACAGAAGGGTATTCGTTTTAGGTCTAATTAAGCTTGCGAGAGTCTGACGAATGATACCGTTATAAAAATCACAACAAATATGGACACAAAAATTTTGCATGTTGTGAGTGGTGTCATCGTTCTGGATAGGAAAAAAAAGCGATTCATCTTGTGAGAAAATCCCCTTTGGTAGACAAACCAAGATCTTTGCTAGAAAAAATGATCTACTCCCTTTTGAGGTACCTGTCTGGAACAAAGGTTATGTAGTTGATATTTTAGATATGCGATGTTAAGAAAATTCTTCATATAATTTCCTTGGGGCATGACTTACCATTTTTAGCATCTTAAGAACAAAGATAGTAAAGAAGAGCAAAGTAGATACCAGACTTCCCTGTCCAAAGTATTGTTCTCACCCAGTTTGTGCCGCAAAGTCTTGCTAGGGCCTGTTTTGATATTGGATGGAAAGCTTTTGATGCGCCTGCATCTGAAAAAGAAAGGTTGTGAGCCATGTTAGGATGTTCAGCACAAGAGCTGCTGAAATGAGTGTGATATAGAGCCCTTTTGTCGCATAGATAAGAGCCATAACATTTGTTACGATATCGATCACCATAATCGGAGGGATAAGAGCTGCTGTTCTTTTTAGATTCCCTCTTTCGTACTGTACAAACCCATCCTTTATCTTGTTCATTATGGGATAATGAACAAGCTGAAGAAACCAAAAGATCCCCAGCATTGTCCATGTTGCAATGATTTGTATCAGCAGTATGATCGTTTCGTTTGAGCTCATTTTGTCAGCTCAAAAGAATCAATGAAGTATTTAAATTGGTTCTCTTTGAAATTCTCTCCCTCGCATTCCATCGCAAGAAGATATAGATTACTTCCTGCCATGATCGCTCTACCTTTGAAAAAGACACCTTTTGTTTTGATGAAAAAATCCATCGCTTTGTGACCTTGCACCTCTGTGAGGTCTGCAAAAACAAGCTGGTTATTTGGGTGCTGCGTTAAGATACCATTTAAAAAACTCTCAAGGCTAAGTTCTGCATAGCTTTCGTTTACATAAGGTGGATATTGTGCGATGAGCACCATATATACAGCTTGCTTATCTTGCTCTGTTGCAACGTATACATCATATTGCATGTTGTATTCGTCATCTTCGAGATTCATTGTTTGCTTTACATGCTCAGGTGTTCCAGGGAATGAAACCACACATTTCCCAGTTACTGAGTGGAACTTTTTCCAGCTGCTCAGATCTTCTTTATTACTTACGTTCCTCTTAGAAACAACCGGCACAATTTCAGCTTCTCCTTTAATCCCAGAAACCCCGATCGCAGTGAAAGAAAGCAGCAAAGCCACTAAAGCTACTCTAAGTGTAAGTAGTGTTTTAAAAAAATTGTTCATGATCCACCTCTTTTATTGCATGAAACTTGCCTTCCCGACAAACGAGAGGCATAAAATGATTGAGAAGTACAAGATGGAGGCAAGGACTGATGCAAGAATGACGTTTAAAAAAGCCATCCATCCTGAACATCCTTGAACCTCTGCCAAGGATTTAATAAAAATAACAAGTCTCCATATAGCGAGCACTACCTCTACGACCAAGATAAGAATTAAGACAATCGCCTTTGCTGATGAAAAACTTGCTTCATAAAAATTACGAAAAAAAACTGCATTCCCAAAGGTTACAATTAGGATTGCAACAAGAATGACGCTAAACATTGTTGTGACATTGGACCAGGCGACAGAAGCTCTGATTTCTTTATACGTACCTGTAGCTTTGATGAGCTTCCCTGTCCAATAGACAAAAAGGGATGTCAGTGAAAAGCTAATCGCGCCGACTGGGATTGCAAGTGCTATAGAAATTAGGAGTGTGATCCACATGGGGAGATAGCCACCAAGTGAAAGTCCTTGCGCAATGTGCACACTCTCGATAAAGCCGTAAAGTAAGCAAAGCCAGATAAAACAGTAGCTGTGATTATAGTTAATTATATTGCGGATCGTCTCTTTGGGTTTTACCCACATTGACCACCAGGGATTCTCTTCAAGTTTTTGATTCACAATGCCTCCTGTTGGCAAAGAACCATCTTGAGGTCATTCACCACCCTTAGTCCTACTCTATAAATAACATTCCTTATTAAACAAGAAATTTTATTACGTTTTTATGTAATTTAATCGCTAATTAAAATTACATAATCTCACAAGAGTAAATCTTAATGATTTAAAGGAATGCGGTAATGAGCATAATGACAAAAATGATAAAGACTGGGATCTTAATATGTTTGAATCCATAGACTTTGTAGAAGATATTTAAAATGGTAATAGCAAGTAGTGAAGGATAGCAAATTTGCAGTACTGGGTTTAAAAGTCTTACAATCCCTGAGAATTCGAGTGTGGAAACACCCCAAGTGAGTACCAACACAATAAGAAGAGAGAGAGGATAAGATGGTTTTCTTTCTTTAAATAGATCACATAGGAAATCTGCGCACAGAGAAGAAAGGGCAATAGCTGTTGTCAAACAAGACATTATAATCGTAAGACAAACAATTATACCTGCATGTTTTCCAAGAACAATTTGGCCGATCTTACCAAGGTACTGATCAGAACTAACAGTGCTCAGCTCCTGACAGTAAGTTGCTGCGACGTAGCTAAATCCTACATAGACAAGAGCAAGAAGAAAAGCTCCGATCACAGAAGCTTTCAGCATGTTAATCATCATGCTTTTGGGCTCACCTGTGTGTGATTGACTCCTTATTTTCTTATAAACCATTGAGGCAAAGAAGAACGATGCCAGAAGATCCATCGTGTTATAGCCTTCTTTGATTCCATAAAAAAAGGCCTTTAAAGGCTTCAGGCTTGCACCGTGATGGAGACCCGGTGCAGAGAAAAATGTACCTTTCACGATGATCACGCATAAAGATATGAGAAGAATAGGAGTGAGAACGAGCCCAAGTATTTTCAAAATGTTTTTCTTTCGTATGGAAAAAACAAGAATCACAACGCATGAAACAGCACTAAAAATAAGGAGCTTAAGACTTGGGATGTATACTTTTAAACTAGAGTATGAGAGTCCGATTAACCTTGGAATCCCCCCAAAAGGGCCGATAAGAGCAAAGAGCAGCAAAATGATCATAAAGCCTGGGAAAGCGCCAACTCTTCTAAAATAATTTTGATAATTCCCTTCGAAAAGAGAAATTGAGATCACGCCTGAGAAAGGAACAATAATCGCCGTTAGCATGAGACCACACAGGGAAAAGAATAGGTTCCCCTTTACTGTCTGTCCAATGATAAGTGGAAAAATCACATTCCCTGCGCCAAAGAACATTGAAAATAGCGCAAATCCATTCCTTATGGAGTGGGATGGCGCTATAGCATTTGTTTGCGTAAGTGACTTACTCATAAGCATTCCTCATTATTTCAGAAACTAAATTTGAAAAAAAAGCATTACTCTCATTTGGTTTGTAATATAGACTTTATAAATTCTTATTAGTTTCACGTGCTTAGTCAATTAGCCAAAGAATATACCTAATTCCACCTGATCAGAGCAATATTTTTTTCATAAAACAGRAAATAAATCTACTCATCTAAAAAATAAAAATATAAAAAAAATTTAAATTAAAACAACAAAATGATATTTTGTAATTAATGAAGAGAATTATCTCTATATGTAATAACCGCTGTAATTAAATAATATAAGTATACTAAATGGATTCAGACAATCCCCTACTTTCCTCCTTTGTTCAAAAGATTCATATCGAATGTATTGAGGAGCTCGACATCCGGGATAAAGATGAAAAAAAGAAGAGTCTTCGCTCTGCCTATATCTACCGCTTAAAGAAGAAGTGGTTTTCAGCATTTATACTTACCTTTTTCACAGCGGGAGTCTATCCATTTAAGCTCTATAGAAAATGTGAAAAGGATATCAACAGCGCCATTGCAGCAAGAAAGATCTATTATTTTGACCATCTTCTGGAAAGAATAGAGGCCATCAGAAAAGAGTTGAAATTCACCGATCCAAWRGGYRMRATNWYWCTNSKTCTNMTRWRAWYMTRMKTMKWSACNSYGRATNMATCCCTTTNNAAAAAAATTTATTCTAAGTCAGATTTGCTACTTTGCGTCACAACACCTGTTGAGAGAAGCCAATATGATACTGCTGTAAAAGACATAAGAAAGACCAAAGACTTCTATCGTTTCTGGCGCAATATTAAACAAAGTTCAAGACATCAAGAGATCACTTATATTAAAAACATCAACACCCACTATTCCTTGCTCAAGAATCGATATCTTCTTCCAAAAGAGGAGATTCATTTAAGACTCACGCGAACTCTTCAAGGTATTGATCCAACAAAACTATCGATATTAAAATCTCTAAGTGATGCTTTCCAAGAGATTACAACAGCGTTTGAATCTCTTGTCTTTCTCAAGAAAAACGATTTTGAGTCCTTTGAGCTGCTGTCATCTCTTCTAAACTTAAGCAACCAAGATGCGCAAGAAATCTATGATGTACTAACAAAYAAGACCAAGCTCTCAGTCCTTACTACTGAGATGCTAAAGTATTTACTATCGCTCATTGTCAAAAAACAAATAATCATCAATATCTACAAAAATACAAGTATTTCGCATATATTTCTTACCCTAAACGAGCTTCAACTAAAGGTGCTTACTGAACTATATGATCAGCTTATAAATTCTGAAACCTTCACATCAAGACTTATGAAATGTTTTTATGAGAAACTCAAACCCTGCGATGATTTTACATCAAAACTTTGCCCTGATGATGCAAATATGGAACAAGTAACTTTCAAAGAAAAAGATGATTCTTTAAATCTTGATGTGACGATGACAAAAAGTTTTTTAGATGAAATGAATACGAAGTGGGAGCCCATCGATGTTGCTCATGCTGAAAACACCTATTCTTTCGATGCTGAGGCAAACATATCTTTTGATCATTTAAGAAAAGTCCACAAGACACTTGCAGACATTGCAGGAGACGATAAAGAGCTGCTTTTTCTTCTGCAAGAAGCTCTTTCCAAGAAGGGCAAGAGAATCATTTCAGAGTCTTTAAAAAGTTCAATAAAAGATATCCTCGGTGAAGAAAAGCTCTGCTCCGATCTTAGCTTATCGAACATCAAAATCCATAAGCTCAATCCGGACTACTTGGAAATTGAGTACTATTTTGATAAGCCTGGAATTTCTGGGAACTCCTTTTCTCCATCTATTATCCAGCCCTTTAAAAAAAATAAAGGGCGCTGGAAATCAAATTAAATCCCTGATCCGTTATTTGAACCATTTGATGTACATTTACCAAAAAAACTAAGTCCCCAGATACCACCAAGACCGATTAGGGCATATAAAAGCCTTGAAAACCAGGTTGTACTACCGTTGAATAGCCAGGCGATAAAATCGAATTGAAAAAAACCCCAGAGTCCCCAATTGAGGGCTCCAATGAGTATTAATATTAAAGCAATTACGTTTATTGTGCGCATGATCTATGTCCTCCAAAATCTGCATCCTATTGTCATCTTAAAAAAAAAGTTAATATTTTTTCAATAGCAGCTCTACCCTGTAAAAGAAATTGACACATTGCCCTCTAAGAGCTAACATGTTAGCAATTACTTCTAACATATGAGATGAAATGAAAGAGTTTAGTAAAGAAGATCTTCTTAACTTAGAGCATCTTTGCCGCATAAGATGCACAAAAGAAGAAGAGGAAAAGCTTCTAAAAAATCTGAAATCGATATTTAAATATATGAAACAGATCGATGAAGTTTCACTCGATGGTGTACTCGGAAGGCACAACCTTCTTGAGAGCACATCTAATCGTATGTATGAAGATATAGAAGAAGAAACGATAGAACGAGAGGAGCTTCTAAAGAATGCTCCTTCCCAGGTAGGAGGAATGGTACGCATCCCTCCTGTTATAGAATATTAGTCAAAAGAGAAAAAATGTATCAATTATCTGCAAAAGAGCTAAGAGATCTGTTTGTTTCTAAGAAAGTATCAGCGAGTGAAATTGCTGAGTATTTTATTAAAAGAGCACATACAGTTGATGAGATGACAGGTGCATTTTTAACTATTCTTGATGAGCGTACTCTTAAAAAAGCTAAAGAACTTGATGAAAAAAGAGCTTCTGGGAAACCACTTGGCAAACTTGCGGGCGTTCCTATCGCTGTGAAAGACAATATGAATTTAAAAGGCGTGAAGACTACATGTGGTTCAAACTTTTTAAAAGACCATGTAGCTCTTTATGATGCGACCCCGGTGAGACTCCTTGAAGAAGAAGATGCTCTTATCATCGGTAAAACAAATTGTGATGAGTTTGCCATGGGATCGACCAATGAGAATTCTGCATTCAAAATCGCAAAAAATCCTTGGGACTTAGAATGTACACCTGGTGGATCCTCTGGAGGATCTGCTGTCGCTGTTTCGGCAAGATGTGCGCCGCTCTCTCTTGGATCTGATACAGGGGGATCTATAAGACAACCTGCAGCTTTCACAGGAATATTTGGTTTTAAGCCAACCTATGGAAGAGTGTCACGATATGGACTTGTTGCCTTCGGCTCTTCTCTTGATCACGTGGGACCATTTGCAACGAATGTAGAAGACATCGCACTTATCATGGAAGTTATGGGAGCTTATTGCGAAAGAGATTCTACAAGTCTTGATATCCCGAGGGAGAACTATTTAGATACCATCGACGAGAGTTTGCAAGGAAAAAAAATTGGAGTTCCTTGGGACTTTTTATGTGATCTCCCTGATAAAAGTAAAAAGTTGTTTAAAGAATCCCTTAAAGTGTACGAAGATCTTGGTGCAGAAATTCTTGAAATCTCGTTCCCAGATCTCAAATACTGCATCCCGATATATTATATTATTGCGCCTGCTGAAGCTTCCTCTAATCTCGCAAGGTTTGATGGAGTGCAATATTCAGCAAGAGCAAAAGATGCTAAATCGCTTGCTGAACTGTATGATCTTTCAAAAGAGTATGGATTTGGAGAAGAAGTGAAACAACGGATCATGCTAGGAACTTTTGTTTTGTCTTCTGGTTTTCAGAGTGATTATTTTAAAAAAGCTTTAAAAATCAGAGAAATGCTTATTAACAATTTCCATCATGCGTTTGATCACTGCGACGTTATAGCACTTCCAACAACACCAAATGGTGCTTTTAAATCTCTTTCTATAAAAGATCCTATTTCTCTTTATCTGCAGGATTTATATACAACACCTGCAAACCTCGCTGGGCTACCTGCCATTTCAATTCCATGCGGTTTTTCTGGTGAAAACAAGCCCCACGGACTCCAGATTATAGGTCCTCAGCAAGAAGATGCAAGAGTGATGCGTTTTGCTTATCACTTCCAAAAGAACACCGAGCATCATAAGAAGATCCCTTCCCTTTTTGACAAAGAGGAGCTTTCATGAGTGATATCCCTTATGCTGATTACGAACCTGTTGTTGGTCTTGAAATCCATACGCAGCTGAATACAAGAACAAAATTATTTAGTAGGGCCCCCAACGTATTTGGTGCTGAACCTAATACAAACATTGGCCTTGTAGACACAGCGCAACCAGGAACTCTTCCTCTTCTTAACAAGGAAGCTGTTAATAAAGCTATAAGACTTGGATGCGCACTCGGTGCTGAAATCGCACATTTTAGCGCCTTTGATCGAARGTCCTATTTCTATCCTGACAACCCCAGAAACTTTCAGATCACACAGTTTTATCATCCGATAATTGTTGGCGGCACGATTGTTGCAGACGTTGAAGGAAAGTCAAAAGAGTTTAGCATTCATCACGCGCATTTAGAAGATGACACTGGAATGTTGAAGCATTTTTCTAATTTTACCGGAATCGATTATAATAGAGCTGGAGTGCCGCTTATAGAAATTGTTTCTGATCCTTGCATGCACTCCCCTAAGGAAGCATCTGCTTTTGCGATGGCTGTGCGCTCGCTTCTTATTTACTTAGATATTTCAAATGGTAATATGGAAGAGGGTTCTTTACGTATGGATGTCAATATTTCTGTTCGTAAAAAAGGTGAAACGACTCTTCGCAATAAAGTTGAAATTAAGAACTTAAATTCCTTTAGTAATATGGAACTTGCGATAGTAGCGGAAGTAAGAAGGCAAGTAAGAGCTTATGACAATACGCCCTACAAAGATCATAAAGATGTCATCAAAGCGTGTACGATGCGTTTTGATTTGGAGAAAAAAGAAACTGTTGAGATGAGAACAAAAGAGATGGCAGCAGATTACAGGTATTTTCCAGAACCTGACTTGCCTCCTTTATTTATCACATCAGAGATGGTTGAAAAAGTGAAAAACAATCTTCCCGAACTTCCACATGAGAGGTATACAAGGTATCTCGACACCCTGAAACTCTCCGAATATAACGCATCACTTCTTGTAAATGACAAGCCTCTTTCTGATTACTTTGAAAAAGCTCTACCAGATTGTAAAAACCCAAAGGCCCTTTGTAACTGGGTAACTGTTGAATTTGTTGGAAGACTCAAAGACACCGGAAAGTCTTTGATGTCTATTGGCCTTGATCCAAAACATATCGCGACCCTTGTAAACCTTATAGAAGAAAAAATCATTACAGGAAGGATCGCAAAAACCATTGCAGATCTTATGGTTGAAAAACCAGAGAGCGACCCCAAAGCTCTTATTAAGGAAAATCCTGACCTTCTTCCTATAAAAGATACAGCGTCTGTTGAAAAGATTGTAGACAAAGTCCTCACTGCAAACGAGCAATCTGCTATCGATTACAAGAATGGCAAAGAAAAAGCTTTTCACTTTTTAATCGGCCAGATTATGAAAGAATCTAAAGGAAAAGCCTCTCCTGATATCGTAAAAGAAATCCTCACAAAAAAGTTGCAATAACAGAGTAAATTTCTCACGTTAGATTGTCTTCTCATAAATTAAAGAAAATACTATTAGTAGAGTTTAAGTATTTTACAAATAGCACATAAATTTTATGAAAAACAAAAAGCTCATACTCTCTGCTTTTCTTTGTTTGGCATTATCTAGTTGTGGAGACTATAGAGGTGCATCGCGCCCGTATTCCTACGCACCGGAATCTGCAATGAGTATTTGGATTCCTCCTAAAAGCATCCGCAAATCACCTATTATCATTGATGAAGTGGATCCCTTAGAGCTTTCGAGTAATGATCTCACCTTAGCTGAAATCATCGATATTACTCTCATAAACAATCCACTTACAAAAGAATCGTGGTACGACGCAAGAGCGGCTGCTGCAAAATACGGCCAATCACTTGCAAAATACTACATACTCACAGATCTCGATAGTTTCTATGAGAACACAAGAAAAGCTTTGTTCTCACGTAATGCAAGAATCATCCAGCAAGAAGTGTTTTATGGAGGTGAGCTTTCAGCCACCTATACTATTTTGGATTTTGGGAGAAGAAAAGCCACTTCATCTGCTGCAAGAGAAGCTTTATACGAAGCGGACTTCATGCATAACAGAACCTTGCAAGAAGTTGTTCATACGATTATGAATGACTACTACACCTATCTTTCTCAAATTGCGCAGGTACATGCAGCAGAACAAGACGTTTATAGAGCGCAAGTGTCGCTTGATGCTGTGAATGATCGGTTTTCACAAGGAACAGCAGATATTGGTGATCAGGCGCAAGCCATCACAAAACTCATGCAGCAAAAGCTGAACCTTGTTACGCAGAAAAAATACGAAACAACATATTACACAGAACTTCTGAGTAACATGGGAATGCCCGCTAATGCTTATCTAACATTTGTGAGTTACCCAGAAGAGCTACAGCTTTTCGAGATCGCAGACCTTAGTAAAATGATTGCTATGGCAACAAAATTTAGACCCGATTTGCTTGCATCAGAAGCTACTGTACGCTCCTACCATGACAAGTATGACTTAGCAGTAGACCAAAAATACCCAAAAGTCACTGGTGATTTTTCATTTGGCCGTAAATACACAAACCTTGGGGCAAGCGATTACTATGATTACGATGCAACAATCAAATTTACCCTGCCTCTTTTCCAGGGTTTTAATATTCAAAACAATATCAAAAAAGCAAGAGCTGAGTTAAGAAGTAAAGAAGCATCTTTAAGAGATCTACAATTAGAACTATTGCAAGAAGTGACGGCCTACTATAACGATGTCTTATTCTCTAAAGAATCTTACGCGTATGCGAAAGAGTACTTAAGTGCATCGATAACAGATTTCAAGCTCAACTTAGAAAAATACCAGATGGGTACAACAAACATCGTAGATCTTATCAATGCGCAAACAGCTGTTGCTGATGCGCAGTATCAGCTGATAAATTCAGAAAAAACATGGTACACCTCTATTGCGAATCTCGCATATTCAACAGGAGTGATCTCAAACAATCCAGAAGAAGACGTTAATCTTGAAGATGAGGGTGACCTCCTCAATCCTTGTTATCACAAAGTCTCGGATGAAAAGAAGTAAAATTCCTCGAAAGTGACGCGCTTGATATGTGTGTGTAGCGATCCGTTGTTGCTATATCTGCATGCCCAAGCATCTCTTGAATAACCCTCAAATCAGCACCATTATCAAGCAGGTGCGTGGCAAAGGTATGCCTTAATGTATGGGGTGTCACATTTTTTAAAAGACCCAGTTTTTTGGCATAGAATTGCAGTCTATTATAGATAGTGACCCTGTCGATGCGTTTTCCTCTTTTTGTGATAAAAAGAGCTTCTCCGAGCTTATCTTCAACTTTTTCCTCTCTATAGGTAGACAGGTAATGATCAAGAATATCGAGCGATGCTTGAGCAACAGGAACAACCCTTTCTTTACTCCCCTTTCCAAACACCTTTATCACATCATCTGACACATCATTTATGTTCATTGTGCAAAGCTCAGAAACTCTGATTCCAGAGGCGTATAAAATCTCAAATATGGCCCGATCTCTTGCTCCTATTTCAGAATTACCATCTGGAGAGCTAAGAAGTGTATCTACTTCCTTTTCTGATAAGACATCAGGGATGACTTGCCAGAGTTTGGGTGAATCTAAATGTTTTGTAGGGTTGGTACTTAAAACCTCTTCCTCTCTTAAAAAGCGAAAAAACATCTTTATTGCCATAAGGGCTCTATAGATAGAGGATGTTGCGTAGAGCTTCTTCTGCATCCACTCTAAAAATGAAATGATCTCTTTTTCAGACACAACATCTACGCCTGTTATTCCTAAATGCTTTAGATGTTTTTGTAAAAGAAAAAGGTCTCTTTTATAGGCAGCGAGCGTATGAGGAGAAAGCCCTCTTTCAGAGCTCAAGTAAAAAAGAAAATCGTCAATATGCGAGAGTAACAAGGGATCACCTAAAATGCTTTACCTTACTATACTCTCAATTTTTTGAAAGAATCAAAAACTTTTGAATCGATACTTTTAATCTTTGTAAGATTCTGTGCTTTCTTATTAGACCTATACTTTAAATACATTCCTGCAAGAAGCCACACGATGGAGCCTGCAACAAGTGCTCCGCTTGTATACATGTTCGTCGAAACGATTTCTGCGATAAGAAGCGAGGTTGCAAAAAAGATAAAATTCATGAACTTGTAAAAAATCTGCTCAGAGGTCAGGTTCTTCATCTTAAGGTCTTTTATGAGCTGATAAAGATCAAATCCAAGCCATATAGAGGTGGAGATTACGCTCAATACAAAAGGCACAAGATATATGCTTCCCCCTGAAAGTATTTGGGTGATCACAGTTGCAGCAAGAGCAAGGGTTGCTCCTATAAGAGCGAGTACATTTATGAATGTTTGTCTATTAATAGATCTATGTATACAACCAATAATCTCATCTGATTCCTCATTAGAGATTTTTCTTTTCTTATTAAGCTTTGCGAGCAAATCAAAGGTTTTCTTACCAAACGTTCTATTAAAAGCTTCCTTTTTTGCATTAAGTCCTTCATGTACAGCATGAGAGAGCTTATCTTTGATTTTTGACTCTACATAAAGCTTAACTGTCCAGGATCTGGCATTGGGCTTATTCTTTAAAAATTCAGCTTTTAACTCTTTTTCAGCATTCTCGTAAATCTTGACTTTTTCAGCATCTTTRAGTTGTAGCCGCTCATTTAAGAACTCTCTTACTTTAACCTTTTTCTCAACACCTGCTATCGTTTTGTCATTAAGGATCTTTTTGAAGCTTTTCTTTACGTCATAGATCTCTTTTAGTGCATAGAGCCTTGGCATAGCGAGGAATACAAAATAGGCGCCAGAAATCATTCTAGAAGTAATACTGAGACCTTTAACAACTCTTGTCATAGTGAGTTTGTAACTTGCAGACACTCCTGCTTCCATCGTTCTACTCACTGTCTTTAAAACGGCACGAGCAATCTTAGAAATAGCAGATAAAGCACTTGCTGATGAGCAGACGACATCTGATACCATATTAACCTTACGTGCCGTATCTTCTTGCTTAAGAACTTCCATGGTTCGAACGATCCTATTTGGGAGCTTGTCGATCGCGTTTACTATCGTGATGACACCAAGACCTGCTTTTACACCATCGCTGACATATGCAAATTCCCTCGCATACGTTGGGCACTCACAACGTTCTAGGATTTCTGCAGCGGTTTCAAAGTAGGTAGAGTTTCCTCCACTTCTTGAACCAAGGATATGAGAATATTCTTTCTTTTGTGGGGCTTTTTTCTGCTCTTCAACAGACTTTTTGGAAAAATAATCCATAACCGTTTTAACAAGCGGGAGCTTTTCCATTCCTTTGGAATAGRCCTGCTCGCACAAATTACCTATGCACGATCCGGCTTCTGACACAGACTGGAATACTGTCCTGTCATCAAAGCTTCTAGCTGCTGTATTTCTTATTGCTGTCATATCAATACTAATTATTTTAACATTAAAAAAAGCCCTCCAATTGGAGAGCCCCTTACTTTAAATTTTTTTTGTATGTACCCAATTGGCATACTTTTTCATTATCTCCGTTTTCGTAATCTCCGTCCGTCTTCTTCGCCAGAGAGTATCCTTTCAACTTGCGCCTTTGTAATTCCAAGACCTGCTAATTCTCGATTTCTGGCAAGGTTCTCGTGTTGCCGATTTGCGTCTGCTCCTTCAGCGGTGCTTCTTCTTTTCTTTTCATTTTGTCTCCAAGTATATACGGAGTAAAGAAGAAGTAGCATCNAGCTAGCTGTTAAAGCGCCTGTTATGGCCATACTCACAGCTCCCGTTGTCACAAGATTGCCAACGACGATGATACTCACCATAAATACGGCGGATAAAATCATTAAGGCTTTATCTTTCTTGGTAGAGTTTCCTGCCTTATGCTCTTCGTAAAGAGTATAACCATCAACTCCTGTCCATATAGCAAGTGTTATGGTACTTATGATTGTCGCGATGAGTGGATAAATCCCGGCTGTAAGCACGGTTCCCATAATGGTACCAACAAGTCCTAAGATACATCCGGCAACGATTGCGGCATTGATCGCAAGAGACTTCACAAGTCCTTTTTTTGCGGCCTTTATCGTATCTTCTAGAACTTTCACATCGATATCTTTAATGTTGGTGTTCATGTTTGCTTTTATATTTTCACAAGCAGTAGTTCCGATCATTCTACATAACTGCTTTTCTTTTCTTGAAGTAACAACATTTAAGCCTGCTTTATAAAAAACAACTGAGATGCTTATTAAGTTCTTTCTTGCATCAGGACTAAGTCCTTTAAGCTTGTCAGAAGATGTGATGTATTTCTCTGCAAACGCTAAATCCTCTTTAGAAAGCATTCCTTGAAGCTCTCCGTTTGGATCTAGCGTTTGCAGTGCTTCTTCTAATTCTTTATTCGTTAAAGCATCGTTTGATAAAAGCTCTTTAATACTTGCTTTAACTTCTTCTGCTTTTTTCGTATTGTWGCCATAGACCCAGTTGAAAAATCTTTTCACAGATCTGATCACGCCGTTTTCTTTTTTATCAGAAAAAAGCTCATCTAATATCTTTTTTCTATCTGAGTCTTTAATTTCTAATTTAGACTTAAGATAGATAAATCCTTGAGTATCTCCACCATCATGCACATGTTTTTTCAAGTTGTGGTAGGTAGATCCTGACTCGTAAAGGGATTGTATAGCTGGAGCGCCAAGCAAGACATAGAACATACCAGAGCCAAGCGTAGAGGCTATGGATATCCCTTGCACAGTTTTTGCCAAAGAAGCTACTTTTGCAGGTGTTGCAAACGCATTGATACCGCTTGTTACTGCAGATCCTCCACCAGACATCATTTCAAAAGGTCCTCTTACAGCTGTAGCAGCTCCAAGAAACATGCCACCTTTATCACCAAGGTGATAGGATTGCTTCGCTTCTTCGTGACCTCGCATAGAAGCGACATAACCTGTTAGAAGAGTAATTGCTTGCGTCATCCCTTCAACATTCATTTGTCTTACGGCAAGATCAGAGTGTTGTGTCAAAGCAAAAAGCTGCGTACCTTTACGCTGCAAAGCACTAAAATCTCCCGCAAGATACTGGAACTCGTTTACAGCTGTTTCATGGTAGGCTCTAGCCTCACTTTCAGTCGCCTTTTTTTTAGGATGTTTTTGATGTCTTTTTGCAAGAGCCGGAACGATGTTATCTGGGATATCATTTTCGATCTCGATATGTACATCGTGTGTGTTTAARGCGTCGACAGGAAACATTGCTGCACCACTAGAGCTAAATATCCTCTTCAGAAAAGATAACCTTGATGGCTTTTTTTCTGGTGGATTTGTAACTTGTGTCTGCGAGTCTTTTGCGCGACTTAAGCGTTCAAGACCCGATAAAAATGCAATTGGCATCATGCCCTCCCTTCTGGTCTCAAAACAGAATTGGAAATTAATAATATCGGGGTATTTCATTGTTAACTCTGTAAGAATAACACACTATAGTAATTAAATTCAAATAGTTAGATTTTTAATTATATAATAGATGCGAACTTAATAAGAATGTCTCTTAGTACCTCAAGAGGCCTTTGCTGCGCATTGACTGCATGGATGACACGTAAGTCGTAATGATCAAGAACCTTAAGTGTCTCGTTTTTAAAAAGATGGAGCCTTTTCTTTAGGATAGCCTGTTCCCTATCATCAGGTCTCTTTTCTATCATAGAGCGWCGCCTGATCCTGTTTACAAGAAGCTCTAGATCTTCAACTTCTAGAAGGATGATCCCCTTTACATTGATATGGGCATCTAGAAGCCGAGCCTGGGACAGGGTCCTTGGGAGCCCATCTAGGATGAGGGTCTGTTTTGTTGGCTGAAAGACGTTTGTATGAACAAGCCCTAGAAGATAGAGCTTAAAAATGTTTATTGTGAGCTCATCTGGGAGGAGGAGTCCTTTAGATGAGTACTTATGAAATATTTCGCCAAGTGGAGTTTCTGGAAGAATCCCTCTAAAAATATCCCCTGAGGACAGGTGGCAATGGCTACCTGCTGCTGAGATAAATTTGGCCATTGTGCCTTTTCCGCTTCCGGGGGGTCCGATGATCAAGATGGCATCAAATTTWYCNSTMTSYYMTKKRWTNWSRKCAKCWMGAYSCWYTKTWRYCNCMTWGYCKMMKAWWKACNNSTTAAANNKGRCGWANWWTWYAAYAWWRMWYRYWYWAMTWRWYKRWTGMTWAWRCNGTYTTSKAMSWATWWRATNNTTMAAATTKTKTTTATATAGTATTAAAATATTTAATCGCTTATAATATTCATTAATATAACAAAAAAAGGCAATAATATGAGCGCGACCCTACCAGCCGCTTCAGCACAATGCATGCACAGAATCAGCCACGTCATTATGGGCGATGGCACAGGTTATGATGTAAACGTTGTCTATAGAGATGATCTCGGACGTGAAATCATCCTTCCTGACGGCTATGATTCTCACTGTATGTTTAGGGATCACCCTAAGATGAAGAAAGAAATCGATCATCAACTGAGATTGATTGCAGAGTCGCATGCCGAGGTATCTGGAAAAAAATTCACAGATGTTTCCGTAATACAAATTAGAGATGAAGGGATTTACTTCGACCATAGCCTCGTTGGCAATCATGGAATCGCTGTTAAAGATGATCTAAACAAAGCATATAAAGCAGAGTTTGGATCTCAATTTGATAGAGTGGGTTCTGCTTGGGCTGCGGCAAAAGAACATCTTGTAAAAGATTATCAACATCACATGAAACATGTAGATGATCCTTTTGTTGAAGTTCCTATTGGCCTTACAAATCATGAAGCGGTACCAGAAGCATACCTTGCAAGAAATGGCACACATGTAGCTCCTCATTCAGATACAGGTCCAGCAGTCAACCCAACACTTTCTCCTGGAATCGCATCAACTCCCCCGGCAAATCCACCTGTAGATCCTCAAGCTTTTAGTGATGCAGAAATGGATAACGGAATGAGCGTTCTAGGCGGACTTAGAACTCCAGATGATGAGGAAGACGAATTCCACACACCTCCATCAACTCCAACATCTACAGGACCAGCACAAGCTCCAGGTTTTCTTCAAACATTTGGCGACGCAACAGGAGCAGTATTTAATTGGGGCATAGGACTCCCTGGAAAAGGTTTGGATTGGGCTCTTGGCAACACTCCTCCAGTACCTATGGGTGGCACATTAGATTCAAGTTACATAGATACGAAAGCCACAAACTTCGTAGACTGGTTACAAAAAGATTACAGTAGTGATGTTGGCACATACGCTCAGTTCAAAGTTTATTACAATCAAAAACTTAGTGAATCTAGCGACGACCACGTAGCTGCGCAACGCAGATTCCTAAACTTGAGTGAAGAAGCATTCTCAGTGCCACTTGTTAAAGGTTTAGTAGGGCTTAGAGTCGACGCTTTTGTGAAAACTCAGGATGGCATACAAGGCATAAAGCCTGTCATCGATAGTTTTGTACGTCTAAAAAAAGAAGCTATGGATATTAATTTAGGCGATGACGGCACTGGGTACATCGCAGCTTATAAGAACTACTTGCAACTTGTCATAAGTGAGCAGCTTGAAATGGCACTTATCGATTACTTCACAAGATATTACAAAGGTGTTACAGATGAAGGTAAGATTGCAGATGAGACGAACAAAATTCCAAAAGCTCACTTCCAAAAAGTGATGGAACACGCTCAGTTAAGAGGTTTTTGCACTCAATATTCTTCAGATACTGCTGCACTTAAAGAAGCTATTGCGCAAGCAATAAACGGCACAGCTCTTTGGGGACAATTCTTTACTTAATAGCTCTGGGATTTCCCGCAGCTACAAGATCCTTTTACATTTGGATTCGATATCTTAAACCCAGAGTTTTTCAAACCGTCTGAGAAATCTATTTCGCATCCAAGAAGTCTGTGTATCACCTTTTTCTTTATGTGGATCTCAATACCTGATGATGTTAGCACTTCATCATTCTCTGATGGACTCTTTGAAAAATCAAGAAGGTATTCAAAACCGCCGCAGCCACCTGGTTGATCTCCAAAACGWAGGGCATACCCTTCTTTCTTCTCTTCTTTTAGGATCTTTTTAAACCTKTCTGCAGCTCTTTCTGTAATCGTGATTGTAAGAGGATCTGAGGAAGTTTCATTCAGTATTTGATTCAGAGTATCAAGGATCGTACTTAGGTCCGTATAGCCCATGCCATGGCCGAGTACGCCCGCCTCTAAGGTTTCGTATGTAGCCGCACCGCAGCCAACACACTGAAGACCACTTGCAGAAAGCGCTGCTGCGATCTTTTGGGATTTTTCTGGGAAAGATGAGAGGATCTCATCGATGGTCATATCTTTTGTAATCATAAAATGTCTCTTAAAAAGTGATTTTCACGCAGCCTTTTTCGATTTTACACTGGCAAGCAAGACGCTCATTATCCATTTCACCAAGGAAATCGTCCTCTTCTTGTGTGAAGGGAGAAAGGTTTTCCATACCATCATCCACTTCAATAACGCAAGTTCCGCATACGCCTTCTTCGCAGGCAAATGGGATCCCGGCATCTTCGCAAGTATCCTTGATAGCCTCGCCGTCCGAGAGCTCTACTTCATCATCATTAATAATAAGTTTAGCCATAAGTCTTCTATCGCTTAATTTTAAGTCAGATGAATTTAAGCTTAATTTGGTTAAAAACACAAGGAAAAGAGCAGAAATATAGGAGCAGTTAGCACGAAATTGCATTTGGCCATATAGGATTAAAAGCTAAATTTTTACTTACAGATCGTGGGTATGATAATAAGTTGAATCACAAGGTATGATTCCGGCGATTCCACTCAGGAAAACCCGGAATAATCAACGAAGTTATGATATGTACGGTATACTGAGTAGCTCGCTAACTGTGCCTGGTAGATCTCTAACTGTGTCTCTAGCTCTAACTAAGCATGTATCGTGAGAATGAGTCTCTATTTTAGAGGCTATACTTTCCCATGTTGGCTTTTTATCATTAGCTGTAAATGTTTTTACATATCCAGATAGAACTTTAAGCTCTTCAGTTGTCCACTTTCTAGGCTCTTTTTTTCTTGATGAACTTATAGAAGAAGGCTTCATTTTAGAGGCCTTAGATGCTGTTTTAACACTTGTGGCTTCTATCGAATTAGTCTCTTTATCTTCACCCTGGTCTGATTTCATGGCTCTCATTGAAGAAGGTTGGCCTTGTTCAACTAGGGATGTTTTAATCGGAAGTCTATTATTTACGCTCATAAAATCCTCTTTTTTGTAGCTTGTTAGGCCTGCCTATTATACATGTTAATTTTTTTTGCATCCATACTCTACAAGATAACGATTACCGGAAGAATCATGTCATATTTTTGAGGCTATTTCCTTCCAGTCTGGATTTGTTCCAGCAGCTATTGCTTCTTTTACATATTCACCTAGAGTTTTCGTCTCTTCACCTGACCAGTTAGAAGAAGAAGGCCTTCTTTTAACGATCGTAGATGCTATTTTAGTACTTGTGGCTTCTATTCGAATTAGTCTTGTTAACTTCACCCTGGCTTGATTCCTTTGCTTTATTTACATATTCAATTAGAGCTTTCTTCTCTACATCTGACCAGTTAGAAGAAGACCTTTCTTTAAAGATCGAAGACCTTTCTTTAAAGACCTTATATGCTACTTTAGCACTTGTGTCTCCTATCGAATTAGTCTCGTTAACTTCACCCTGGCTTGACTCCTTTGCAGAAGGCTGGCCTTGTTCAGCATTGAATAACTGGGGGGGGGCTGTWTGCTTAAAAACACTATTATTTACGCTCATAAAGTACTCCTTTTTTTGGGTTATGCCTGGTATTATAACCTATAAATATAAAAAAAAGACAGGTTAAAAACCTGTCTTTCGTTATTCCCAAATGGCACTTTTTAGAAGAGAGGGTTGCTCCCAGTAGCATTGTTCCTAGAAATATTGTTCCTTGGAACTCTTACTACCTCAGCATCCTCAGAGATCACTTCTTCCACTGTTTCTTTCAGTGTTTTGGTTCCCTCTGCGAACCCTACCTCAACAAGAATCCTGTTAAGGTATGCTAGTTCTGTTTCTAGCACGTCGTTCTTCGTTACCAATTTGGCTATTGTTTTTTCGTATTGTTTATTACCCATCTTTTTAATACCTCCATATTATTATTTTAAATATTATAAAAGAGGTTATGATCTAATTATATTACCTATGTTTATTTAGATTCAATAAAA
>NVUU01000001.1 GCA_002402025.1 Candidatus Aerophobota bacterium | reverse complement strand
ATACTTTGTTTACTGCCCCTACCGCTTTTAGAGCGCTTAGATTCGCCACTTATCGTTAGCTTAAAGATAAAATCCAATTACCAGTAATTTATCATTGAGCTAAAGCTTGGATGGAGACTTTCTTGCCAGTGCAAGGTGAAAGAAGATCTTTCGATTAAACTTCCAGAAAATCTTTTGGAGCTAAAGATGATCCAAGCAAAGGTTATATCGAATGACAATGTGGCAACGTTTATTAAAGAGCTTGTTGTAGAAGTAGAGGAAAACTCCATTGTGTACCAGCCGGGGGATTATCTTCAGTTTTATGTAAAACCTTTCAAGACAAATACGTCGGACTGGAAAGAACTTATGGATTCAAAATATTATGAAGACTGGGAGAAATTCCATCTTCTTGATAAGAAAATTGATTTTGGGAGTTTGCCAGAAGATGTCATACGCGCTTATTCGATGGCGTCCTATCCTGACGAGGGAAACAAGATGAAATTTAATATCCGGATTGCATCTCCTCCGATGAAAGGAGGTAAACCCGCAAGTGGGATCCCTTGGGGGATCTGCTCTTCTTACACATTTGGTTTAAAACCAGGAGATGATTTGCTCCTTTCCGGCCCTTTCGGAGAATCTCATATGATTCATGATGAAAGAGAGCTGATATTTTTAATTGGTGGCGCAGGATCTTCTTTTGGAAGATCCCATGTAATGGATYTATTTAAAAATAAGAAAACAAAGAGAAAAGTCAATTATTGGTATGGAGCAAGGTCTTTAAAAGAAAATATTTATCAGGAAGAACTAGAAGCTTTGGATAAAGAGTTTGAGAACTTTTCCTATCATCTTGTACTGTCTGAACCAACAGAAGAAGACTTTCAAAAAGGCTGGCCGAAGGATGATCTTATAAAGACTGCCTTTTTGTTTAAAGCTTTCGAAGAAGGCCAGCTAAAGAGCATGGAAGAGCCTGAGAACTGTCTCTATTATGTTTGTGGTCCTCCTCCACATAACGAGAGCGTGATGAAACTTTTAGATGATTACGGTGTCATAAAAGAGAGTATTATTCTTGATGACTTCGGGAGCTAATAACAAAGGAAATAGAATATGAAGATTGTGGTAGCACAGATAAATCCCAAGATTGGTGATTTAGATGGGAACACAAGGATGATCACGGATACGATCCAAGAAGCGCGCGATGATGGGTACGATCTTGTCTTATTTCCAGAGCTCACGATTTGTGGTTACGCTCCAGAAGATCTGCTGCTTCATAACTCTTTCATCGATGGGATGCAGCAACATCTCGAGCAGATCATTAAAGCATCTCATGGGATTGCTGTGATTGTAGGCCTTGCAAGACGCAACCTTTTCTACGGAGAAAAGGGCCTTTTTAACAGTGTCGCTATCATACAAGATGGTCATTTGCTTGGATTTCAGGATAAATGGCTACTGCCAACCTACGATGTTTTTAATGAAAGAAGGTATTTTGAGCCCGGACAAGAGACAAGAATCTGGGATATTAAGGGAAAGCGCGTCGGTATTGTGATTTGTGAAGATATTTGGCAGCACGCAGGATATGTAGATCTGACCTCTTATGAAAGAGACCCTATACAAGAGCTTGTAAAGTACAAGCCCGACCTTTTACTGAATTCTTCTGCATCGCCGTACCAGTTTCAAAGGCCTGATGTGCGTATCAAGGTGTGTGAAAAAGCTTCAAGGTCTCTGAACTGCCCCGTGATTCTTTGCTGCCAAGTGGGATCAAATGATCAGATTATCTTCGATGGTTATAGCGTTTATATCAGTAAAGAAGGAACTCTATGTCGTCTTGGAAAAGGTTTTCAAGAGGAGAAGATGTGCATTGATCTTGATCATCCAAGTTGCGAAGCAAGCTTTGAATATAATCCCATGAACGATCTTTTTGAAGCGCTTGTACTTGGAGTGAAAGACTATTTCAAAAAGTCTAACTTTGAAAAGGCATGCCTTGGACTCTCTGGTGGTATTGATTCTGCTCTTGTTGCTTGTATTGCAAAAGAAGCTCTTGGAGAAGAAAACGTGATCGGTGTGTGCATGCCTTCAAAATACACATCAGATGAATCGATTGAAGATGCTCATGCGCTTGCCAAAAACCTAGGGATAAAATGTATTGATATTCCGATCAAGCCTGGTGTGGAAACACTGCTTACAACTCTTCATCCTTTCTTTGAAGGAAAGGAAGAAGATGTGACAGAAGAGAATCTGCAATCACGCATTAGAGGCATCATACTGATGTCTCTTTCCAACAAGCATAACTACATTGTTTTGAGTACAGGGAATAAAAGTGAAACGGCTATGGGTTATTGCACTCTTTATGGTGATATGTGCGGCGGTCTTGGTGTGATTGGAGATGTTGTGAAAACAAAGGTCTATGAGCTGTGCAGGTTCTTAAATAGTAAAAAACCCGGAACGATACCTCAGCGTATTATAGATAAACCTCCGTCCGCAGAACTTAAGCCCAATCAAATAGATCTCGATGCACTGCCTGATTACCAGATAGTTGATCATGTACTAGAGGGTTATGTAGAAGATTATCTTCGTGTTGATAACATCGCAGAAAAATACAAGATTCCTGTAGAGACAGTAATGAACCTTGTCAGAAAGATCCATAGAGCTGAGTACAAAAGAAGGCAAGGTCCGCCGATTTTAAGAGTTTCTAAAAAGTCGTTCGGTGTGGGAAGGCATTACCCGATCGTACAAGGATGGATGTAGTTACATCCCCTTGTAGGTAACGTTTTTTATGTCATCTGATTTGGTCTTTAGCATGAGAAGCCTATCAAAGCCAACTGCGACACCTGAGCAATCAGGAAGATGATCAAGGGCGTCTAAAAATCCTTCATCGATAGGAAGAGAGGGTTTATTCATCTCCTTTCGTTTGTTTAAAGAGCTCATAAATCGCTTCCTTTGCACTTTAGAGTCTTGCAGCTCATCAAAACCGTTTGCAAGCTCATAGCCTTTGTAGAAAGCTTCAAAGCGCATGGCAAGTTCCTTGCCATTTTTCATATAGGTCTTTGCAAGGTATGCTTGCTCTTTTGGAAAATCTGTCACAAAGACAAGAGCGTCTTCACTGAAAGTTTTCTCCGCGATGTCGAAAAGAAAGTCTAAATAGGTTTGTCTATCGTAATCATTGCCAAAAAGACCATACTCTTTGGAAACGTTCTTTAGGACATGAAGAGGATCTTCTTGCGGATCGAGATCAAAACGCTCTTTGAAGATACTGTGATAATCTGTGATTTCACAGGGGACATCTCCGGTAAATAGAGCAATCAGCTCTTTTGTCTCACTCATAAGCTCTTTTAATGAAAAACCGATGCGATACCACTCAAGCATTGTGAACTCAATAGCATGCTTCTTACTTTGCTCGGACTTTCTAAAAACATGAGAGAGTTGATAAATATCTGGAGCTCCTTTTGCAAGGAGCTTTTTCATGGCGTATTCGGGAGAGCTATGAAAATAGCCTTTTATATGGTCTGTTGCCATTGTCTCTAAGATGTCAATAGAGTGATCTATCGGCGCCCTGTCGCTTAAAACAGGAGTGTCTACTTCAAAAACATCTCTTTTGTCAAAAAAAGAACGTACTTTTTTTAACATAGTAGCTCTTTCTTTTATGAGGGCTGCAAGACTGTGTGTGCTACACGCGAGAGACATACTCTCCTGTACGAGTGTCAACTTTGATCTTTTCACCCTCATTTATGAAGATGGGAACCTGCACCTTAGCGCCTGTTTCAAGAGTTGCAGGTTTTAAGACTCTACCAGATGCTGTGTCACCACGAGCTCCAGGATCAGTAGCTGTGATGGTGAGTTCCATAAAAGTTGGAGGGGTAATAGCAACAGCTGAGCCTTTGTAAAAAATGATGTCATATAAAAGATCTTCTAAGAGCCAGTCTCTGCAAGCTTCTCCAGCATCAGCTGGGATCTCAATCTGGTCGTAGGTGCGATCGTCCATGAAGATGATGCTTTCTTGCTCTTTGTACAAAAATCGCATCTTTTTTTCTTCGACATCAGCAAGCTCAAGCTTATCAGTAGATTTGAAGGTGCGATCAATAACTCTGCCAGATATTAGGTGGCGGAGCTTTGTTCTTGTGAAAGCTTGCCCTTTTCCGGGTTTTACGAAGTCTGCACTGACTATGGTATAAGGTTCGTTATCTATTTCAATCTTCATACCATTTTTTACGTCATTAGAACTTACCTTTGCCATGATATTCCTTAATTACCTGATTGTAAATCTGTTGAATAAATCCATATCTTGGAGGATTTTAAGATAATTTTCAATGGGTTTTAGAAAGGCGATCGACTTGCTTTGTTAAACGGCCGACACTTTGATCGAGAGCTTTTTCGACCATAGCAAGTGCTTCGGTTTGCTTTTCAATTTTTTTCTGGTTTTCTGCACGTAGCTTTTCAGATTTTCTCTGGTTTTCTGCACGTAGCTTTTCGGTGTCCTCCAAGGWWWYMGTAGTTKTWMNGAATYTTNWWWWSMAWGGNNTCNWRTKTTTTMWSKKYTTYMGMRAYTTGCWYGTCTGTTTTTTGCAGGGATCTAACAGTAGTTGTTAGAATCTTGTTTTCCAAGGTCAGTGTTTTAACTTCTTTAGAGACTTGCTTGTCTGTTTTTTGCAGGGATCTAACAGTGGTTATTAGAGTCTTGTTTGAGGTTGTTAGAGTCTTGTTTTCCGAGGCCAGTGTTTTAACTTCTTTAGAGATAAGATCAGCAATTTTTCTGCCTTTTTTTTTATCGAGTGACCATCCTTCATCAAGAAATACTCCATAGCTTACTGCGCAGACAACAGCAACAACAGGGAATCCTACTGCAAAAGAAAGGAGCACTCCAGCGAGTGTAAATTTTTTTCCAGTGTCAATAATTTTACGTGTATAGAGATGTTGACCTGCCACATCGTCTACTCTTTGCTGAATGCTAGAAACAGTTWCGCGAGCGTCTTCTGTAAGAGGAAGAGTGCTTGTGGGATTAAATTTTTGAATAGGGAGCATGGTAGACCTCCAAGTAGGTTGTTGCTCACTGTAATGTAAAGATCTGATTAAGGGAAGAAATATAGGGAACTATTTTTATTAAAAATAATAATATAATGATTTATCTGTTGTATTAAGTCATATAAACGGAAGAAGAATACAAAATGTCACACTTTCCAAAAGATAAAAATGAAAGAGAAGAAGATTTCTGGGATGAAGAGATTCCCCAAGAGCAATTTGCAAAAGATACTCTAGAAAGATATTCCGGCTGTGACGTAGGTGATTTTTGCGAACATCTTCTCCTCACAAATTTCCCAAGGTATGTAGAGCATTTTGCAAAAATCAAAAAAGTCAAAGTGGTCGAAGGGCTTATGTTCAAGGTTGCTCATTGCCCAAAGGAAAATATTTCTATACTCGATTTTAAGATTGGGTCGCCAGCAGCGGCTTTAACAGTCGATCTTTGTTCGTTTCTCCCAATTAAGTCATCGCTTCTTCTTGGGATGTGTGGAGGCTTGAGAAGGCGATATAAAGTCGGAGAATATCTCGTGCCTGTAGCGAGTATAAGAGGGGAAAAAACATCTGAATTTTATTTCCCACCAGAAGTGCCAGCACTTGCGAACTTCTTTATGCAAAAAGCTGTGACTGATGTGCTTGAAGAGAACGGAGTACCCTATCATATAGGGATTACCTATACCTCGAATATCAGATTTTGGGAATTTAATGAGGTCTTTAAGGAAGATCTCAAAGCGTCAAAAGCTCAAGGGCTCGAGCTTGAGTGCGCCACTTTGTTTGCTGCAAGTTACAAAAGAAAGTTTACACTTGGAGCTCTTCTTTTAATATCAGATCTTCCTCTAAACAGGGGAGGTGTGAAAACAAAAAGAAGTTCTGAATACGTATATGAGAATTTCATGCCGGATCATATTGAAAAGGGGATTGCTATCTTGAAAAGGTCGGTTGAAATGCTTAAAAGAAGAGTCAAAGGGCCTTACAAAAAAGAAAAATAATCTAGTTCACTATCAAAGAATGGATCCAATCTTAACCTGCATACTTGACCATTAAAGAGAATCTCATTAAACTGCACAATATTTATTACTTTTCAATATACCAAATGAAAGAGACAACACCTTCATTTTTTTTNCGTACCAAAACAGTGGTTACATTCACGGGCTGATGCCCATGTTCAAACCTCTACTCATATCCATTTTTTTTATTTATCATTTTWTTARCNANSTTAAWKGNWAKCMTTTMWGATGAGTGCCGTTAGGGAGCATTGGAGCTCTAAAATAGGTTTTGTTTTTGCAGCAGTAGGATCGGCTGTCGGTCTTGGTCTGCTTTGGAAATTCCCCTACACCATTGGGCAAAATGGAGGAGGGCTTTTCCTTCTTGCTTATTTTGTCTGCCTTTTTGTTGTAGGAATCCCCATTTTGGTGGGTGAGCTCATTTTAGGAAGGCATACCCAAAGAGCATCTGTTGGAGCCTTTGCTGCCCTCTCTCCTGAGAACAAAAGCTGGAAAGCGATTGGTTGGTTTGGTGCGATAGCTTCATTTTTGATTCAGTCTTTTTACAGCGTCATCGCAGGCTGGGGTCTAAGCTACGTTTTGATGTCACTTAATGGGTTCTATAAAGGACTTAGTAAGGAAGAAGTTTCTCTTGTTTTTGATCAGCTGCAAGGCTCAGGGTATATTTCGCTACTCTGGCATTTTGTCTTCACAGGGATTACCGTTCTCATCGTTCTTGGAGGAGTTCGTAAAGGGATAGAGTACTGGGCGAAATTCATGACGAAAGCTCTTCTTATCATGCTTGTTGGACTTTTTCTATATGGTCTTACTCTGAAAGGGTTTAATGAGGCCGTACACTTTATCTTCTACCCTGATCCAACAAAATTTAAGCTCTCTTCAGCAATAGAGGCTCTTGGACTTGCCTTTTGGRCACTCAGCATAGGCCAAGGGATCATGATCATTTATGGAAGCTATATGAAAAAAGGGGATAGCATACCAAAACTTGCTGCTATCATAGCCTTTTCCGTAATTGTCGTTGCGATCTTGATCGCACTCACTATTTTCCCGATCGTGTTTACTTTTGGATTTAAGCCTCAAGAGGGAACGGGGTTGATTTTTAAAACCCTTCCTTACCTTTTTGCACAGCTTCCAGGCGCTTTGATTTTTTCTACGCTATTCTTTACGCTTTTTGTGTTTACCTCTCTGACCTCTGCTATTCCTCTTGTTGAATCGGTCTCTGCAAATATCATGGAGCTTTACAATGTTACGAGAAGAAAAGCTGTTTTGGGAGTGGGACTTGCTCTTTTAATTGTTGGGATCCCGAGCGCATTTGCTGCGACAAACCTATTATTCCCTCAGTGGAAAGCGATCTATGGATCGAACTTTTTAGATACTGTGAATAATATCGTTTCGATTTGGATTATTCCTGTAGGAGGCTTTTTCACAAGTAWCTTTATTGGTTGGGTCATGGATAAAAGAATCTGCAAAGATGAGTTTTTATCAGGAGGCGGTTCCAAAGTTTTTTACGTTGTGTGGCGCTTTTTTATAAGATGGCTCGTGCCTCTGATGATTTTTGTCATCATTGYACAGAAAAGCGGAGTACTCRATTTCGATGTGATTTTCAAAACTAGAGGAGTCTCATGAGCACAACACGTGAACATTGGAGTTCGAAGGCAGGCTTTATCCTTGCAGCCATTGGTTCTGCCATTGGTCTTGGAGTCCTTTGGAAATTTCCCTACGTCGTAGGACAAAATGGTGGAGGACTTTTTCTTCTTTCCTATTTTATTTGTGTCCTTGTCATTGGGATACCCGTTCTTATCGCGGAGCTTATGATAGGAAGATCTTCTCAAAGAGCCGCTATCGGCGCTTTTGCAACCCTTTCTGGTAAAAAAGCAAAATGGAAAATCGCTGGATGGTTCGGTGTTATTTCCTCTTTTTTCATCATGTCCTTCTATAGTGTGATCGCAGGATGGGGCATGAGTTATATCGTGATGTCGCTGAATGGGTTCTATAAGGGACTTACATCTGAGCAAGTCGCGAAAACATTTGATACGCTATCCTCTTCCGGAGGGATCACGATCCTATGGCATTTTCTTTTCACACTCATCACAATGCGTATTGTTCTCCACGGGGTACGTAAAGGTATTGAGTACTGGGCAAAGGTGATGACAAGGGCTCTCTTTGTGATCCTTTTTGTCTTGCTGATTTACAGCTGCCAGCTAAAAGGATTTAATCAAGCCTTTCAGTTTATCTTTAGCCCGAACATAGAAAGATTTAATTTCTCAAGTGTTTTAGAAGCTCTTGGTCTTGCTTTTTTTACCTTGAGCCTTGGGCAAGGGATCATGATCAGTTACGGAAGCTACATGAAAAAATCCGATAATATCCCGCAGCTTGCGTCGATTATCGGCTGTTCTGTCATTATTGTTGCGATCCTAACAGCTCTTATGATCTTTCCTGTTGTCTTTACCTTTGGTCTAGAGCCCTCAGAAGGTCCAGGACTCGTATTTAAGATCCTTCCGTATCTGTTTTCACAGCTACCAGGAGGCATGATCATATCTACGATATTCTTTGTTCTTTTTGTCTTTACAGCTCTTACCTCATCGATTCCTTTTATTGAAGTTGTTGCAACAAACATCATGGAGCTTGTTGGCTGGGGTAGAAAAAAAGCAGTAATCTTTGTTGCCTGCTGTACGTTTACATTCGGGATCCCGTCAGCACTTTCTTTTTCAGGATCTCTTTTCCCAACATGGTCACAGATCTACGGTAGAAATTTCCTCAACACGATTGATCTGCTCGTTTCTAACTGGCTTATTCCCATCGGGGGACTTCTAACAACTCTTTTTGTTGGGTGGATCATGAAAAATGAGGTGATACATGAGCAGTATCCTGAAAAATCAAATTGGATACACTTTTGGAAGATCTGGCGTTTTTTTATGCGCTTTATCATTCCAGTGCTCATCGTACTCATCATCCTCCAGCAAGGCGGCATTGTAAACTTTGACGAGTGGTTTAAAGGTGCTAGATAGGATCGATCACGTAGTTCTTACAACGAACGATGTAGACGCTTGTATAAGCTTTTATACAAGAGTTCTTGGTTTTGAGTATGAGATATTCGAAGAGACTAGAAAGGCTCTTAAATCGAAGAATTTTAAGATTAACGTCCATTCTAAAGAAGAGGCGATAGCGCTAAAAGCAAAGTTTCCAACTCCTGGGAGTTTGGATCTTTGCTTTATCACAAAAATGCAGCTCTCTGTTTTTGAAATGCATCTAAAAAGCGAAGGGGTCGAAATTTTGGAAGGCCCTGTTGAAAGAACAGGCTCTCTTGGCAAAATGATCTCTTATTATTTCAATGATCCAGATGGAAATCTTTTAGAAGTATCAGCCTACTCTTAAACAGAGGCAAGCTTATGTGCGATATCATCAAAGGTGGACGGGCATTGGGATGATCTCTTAGCTCTCCTATTTCATCTGAGAAGATAGCTCAGGGTTGAGTTTTTTCCTTCTGGTTAGAGCCCAAGTGAAAAAATAGCTTAATATTATTGCAGCTGTCCCCCAGTAAATTGGAGCGTCTCCAAATTGTGAATATATGGTCCTGTAGGAATATGGAACAAAAGATACTGTTAAAACGCCTCTCTTATACTGAGCGCTTTCTGTCACACCGCCAAGTGCGGATTCAACTTCGTTCAAGCTGTTAACTACTGCTGTAATGCCGGTATTAGAAGCTCGAAGAAGGTCTACTCCATTCTCAATAGATCGTAACCTTCCATGATAAAAATGTTGTAAAGATAGCCTAGAAGGATAAAACCACCCATCATTAGATACATTTACAAAAATATCAGCCTCTTTAGCTTTACCTTTTCTTAGGAGGTTTCCAAAAAATTCTTCGTAACAAATTGAGCCAGTTATTTTCTTTTTACCCTCAAATAATGTTGTATTGTAGCCTGCAGTGTAGTTTTCTTTTACCCCACATTTCTTCGCAATAAAACCTAAAATACCTTTTGGCAAATATTCAGAAAAAGGTAATAGGATTCRTTTTTTTTGACAAACGCACCCATGATTAAATGGTTTAAAGTGCAAAACTCCTATGTAATTGGAGGCGTCTCCTTTATCGTTCCAGTCCAGACCAGCTATGAGTTCTGCATTGTAGTAATTTGCGAGTAATTGAACCCAAAAGGCGTTTGATAAATAATACTTATCCGAAATGATCTCAGCATAAGGAAATTCTAGTTTAGGTAGGTATTTTTGATATTCGAATCCTAAAAGTTGCTTCACGATTTCTAGAGTTTTTTCATAAGGATAAAAACCTACCGTAGCTGAATAGGGGACTACATATTCAGGTAGTACAATATAATCCATAGTTTGAGTTGCTGATTTTTCCAGTAGTGTGAAAATTTTTATCCACTGGTCATATAATGATATAAACTCTCCTTTATTTTGAAAAAAAGGATGTTTTTCATAAGGTGTTAAACTAGTTTGAACTAAGGAGACTTTTAAGGGAGAATTAGTTAGTTTTTTTTTATTTTGGTTATGGTAAGCGATGTGAAAAAACCCGAAAATATAAGGAATTAAACAACAAGCACCCCACAAAATAAAATACATTTTTTTTCTATGAWGAAGTGATAGATAAAAAAGACTATTTGCCAGTATTACGAAAAAAGAAAGACCATACACTCCAATTATAGAAGCCAGTTGAGAGGAGATGCTAGAATAGCTCAGCCATATCCCGAGAGGGCCTAAGGCTAAACCACTCAAAAACTTAAGTCTTAATAATTCGAAAAGAGTCCAAATGCTTGCTATACAAAATACTAAAGATAGATTGATTGCTCTTTTGCCTGTTCCGGCTGTAATAAGCCCAAATTGTGCTCCGATATATATGACTGTAAGTGAGTAAAGTACATATCCAAAAAATCCTGCGTATTGTGTATTTGTAAACCAGGAGAAGTGAATAGATAGAATCAGACTAAACCAAACAAAACCTAAAAAAAATCTATGCAGTCTGTTGTGACAGTTATGGATGCTGAACCAAAACAGCCCTATGCCCAATATCGAAGATATCGGACTTAGTAGTTTACTCCACGCAGGGGTGCCGAAAGCGGTTACAAAAAAGCTTAAAAGGAAAAGGAATACACTCGATTTACAAAAATTGGAAAAACGTAAGATTTTTGTACTCAAAATAAATCCTTTAGGATAGACAAGTTCATTTTATTATAAAAAAAGAACGATTTTTTTTAGTCTACGGCCTTTATTGTATACAAGATTTTACCGTATATCAAAACAAAATTACGAAAAAATATACATGTTCCAATTCAAGATTTGGGTATAGTCGCATCAACGGCGCAAATTTTTTTTGCGGGTTTGAACTCAAGAATAAAACTCCAGATCATACGGTTTTTTGCAAGGCTAGATCTCACATTAGGACTTCTTTATTTTCCAAAATGGGACTGTTGCGATATTGATTTTTAGCTCGCTATAGTTCCTTAGGAAATCAATATTTATCCGTATATTTTTGGAATGATTAAATTTTTTATAGACAATCTTARTGTAATTTAATATCTTGAAAYTATTTAGTACAAAAAAGAAACTTAAGGAATTATTTATGCGAAARACATCTCTTTTACAAAGCATTGTTGCCTTGGCAACAATTTCMGCTTTTGCGGTTGAGCAAAACATGGACTCACAGGATACTCAGATGAGTTCCTATGAGATTGCTCAAACCAAAATGATTACTCCTGTAGCTTCTCCCTTAATAAAAAATGCGGTTGATTTTTATTTAAGTGCCGACTTTATTTATTGGACAGCTATCCAAAGTAATCAGATTTTTGCAACAGACTCTTTTGAGCCTTCAAGCGGGACTATTGTTAATGACCAAACTTGGAACCAAGGCAACGTTTATCAGCTAGACGGTTCTTATAGTCCTGGATTTAAAGTTGGTGCTGGTTTGGTATTTGATTATGATGGTTGGGATTTGCAGTTTCAATACACTTGGTATCGTACAACCACCTCCGAGAGGGTCACTGGAGATTATGATAGACAGAATGGAATTGGACTCGCGAATCCTTATACGTTCGTTCCAGTTTTTCCTTCGGGTAATGTACTCGAGTCTTCAAGAGTGGTAAGAGCTAGAGGAAGAGTTAGTTATAATGAATTTGATCTCAACTTAGGAAGAGATTTTTTTATTAGTAAGAAATTAACTCTTAGACCACATTTCGGTATCAGAGCGGGCTGGATTAATCAAAGACTTATTGCTTCTTGGGATATAACTAATACCCTCCCTATTGGTAGCGATTGGATTCAGATGCAATATGAAATGACTCAAAGAAGAAATTTTTGGAACGCTGGTTTTAGAGCTGGAATGGATACTTCATGGATGTTTACAAAAAATTGGTCTATATTTGGGGATTTTGCTCTTTCAACTCTTTGGGCTAGAATCACCTCAACTAGATTGGATGTTGCTACTACAACGGGATCTGGTAACCCATTTTTTAATGTGTCCAACTTTCAGACTGTAAATAGACAGCAGAAAGAACTTCAATTAATTCCTGTTGTTGAAATTTCTATGGGATTTAGGTTTGATTGGTATTTTTCTGATGATTATTATCGATTCAGATTACAAGCTGGATGGGAGCAAGAGGTTTGGATTGAATCTACACAAAATTCACTTCTAGCGAGAGGAACAAATCTTTCCTTACAAGGGTTTACTTTGAAAGCAAGGTTTGATTTTTAAATCTTTTATTTGAGTTTTCGATACCGAAATATAGCTCCATTTGAAAATCGCTTGAAAAATGGAGCTATATAATTGTTCAGAACAGATGGCTTAACATTTCTTTTTTTTAATAAGTCATATACGAATCTAGTTAAAATCTTAGTTAACAAAAAGGAAGTTTTTATGAATAAACGAACTTATTTAATACTATTACTAAATATTGTGTGCCTATTTATTGTCTTGGGAAATTCAAAAGTTTTCGGGGGTGGCGCTGGAGGTGTTGGTGTGGAGGTAAACCCAGATATAAACATAAATAGTAACAACGTTACTATAACAGATAACAGCGTTACCAATACCAATACCAATCTCAATGCTCCTGCTGCTATACGTCCAGAGGAAAGATACACACCTAAGCTTCTATCTAGCAGTCTTTCAAAAGGATTGCCTCAAGGAGTAAGCCCTATAAGACAGAAGATGACTTCGAATGATGGGTRTKSMRASGKARKKRYTRYTWYKGRKKKGTTGGCTATTAGCAAAGGCGGGCATGTCATAGGAGTATATGGCATCCAAAATGGTCAAGATTCAATGGAATTAAGTGTTTATCAAGAGTTGGATGGAGGTTATCCAAAAAGCTCTATACCATTAGATGGTGTTGTGGACTCTGACCGAAATAGGACGGAGAATCCTAATGTAGCCGTGACTGATTCAACCAGTGGTGCGTATGTAGCCTATGTTACAYAAGCAGGAGTTTTTAGAGTTTTAAAGCAAGAAAAAGCCACTAGAGAAAATGATCTTAACGGGGAGCTGATACCAATGTCTGTTCCATCAGCATTAACCAGTACTACATCGGTAAGAATGATAAAAACTTCAAATGGTATAAATTTAATGGCGGTGCAAACTGCGAGCACAATCTATGTAGCTACTTTAGATGGAACATCTATAACAAATGTTACATCAATTGCAAGTAATGCAACTTTAGCAGGGTTTAGTCACTATAAAAAAAGTGGGGCTGTTGTTGGTTATATAAATTCATTAGACGAGTTCGCTTTAAGAAGACAGGCTAATTCAGGCAGTGCTTTTGCAGCTGAAGTCACTGTTTCTGGTGGAGATACTGTGACCCAAGGTATATTTACTCTAAACAAAAAAGGTGCTGTCGCTGTTGCTTATCTTACCGCTACGGAAATAACTATTGTTTTGAATGCACTAAGCGGCGCTCCGATATCAGACTTTCTGATTCTAACTGTAACAAGGCTTAAAAATATTGTGTTTAACAATAGTGGATCGGCTATTGCTGTAGTAAGAGCTGGCTCATTTGATACTATGATTCATGCAGATATCACGGGGATACGCAAAAARGGCGATGTGGCTTTAGCCAATAATGCTGAATATTTAGTATCTGTCCAAGGAGAGTTAGACCAGTCTACTGAAGACGGTGATATTGGTCTTGAAGACGACTTAGGTGTKRAMGWTMCNTTTGWKMTGYRAKCWAACTTTCCTAAGGGAGTAACTGGGGCTAAATTGGTTGATATGAAAATCTCTAGTGAAGGAGAAACTATTTCTAATGGTACCGTTACTGTGAGAGATATAGAAGATGCAACTATAAGAGACGCCTTTAAGGATTCACCTCACTTAAAGGAAGCACTAGCTGGTCCATATGCAGCCAGAGCTTATACAGATGCTTTTCAAAATGATGATGGATCTTATGAAAGCGCTCTATATACAGAGGTGTTAAAAGCAGGTTCAGCAAATTAATCTAAAGTTATTAATAAAGTTTAATTCACAAAATTATTCTTGTTTAATACTAAAAAGGCCTTCTTTCTGAGAAGGCCTTTTTTTGTTTTTTGTCTGATTTTTGCACAAGAATTAAAATAGGCTTTATTGAATAAGTCTCAAGAAAATCTAAAAAGGGCAAGCCCTTCGTCGTCAAAAACAAAAGGAACTTTCTATAAGCTTCTTGAAATTAGAAGGAAGATTAAATTAGTCAACACGGTAATTTTTTTATGAACCACAGCTGTTTGATGTTAAGAAAGTCGGATTTATTCAACAAAACTCTTGAAAACAAGAAGCTTTTTATCGTAAATATTTTCTATACTTAGTATAAGGAAATTTTTACAAACTTTACTTAAGGATTTTTTATGAAGAAGTGGTTTACTTTTAAAGCTGTTCTTATTCTTTCATGCCTTTGTTTTTTTGAGGGAAATTACTCTTTCGGAGGAGGCGTTGCGACTGGAGGTTCTAGAATAAACAGCCCTGATACGAACGTAAATAGCAACAATGGCGATACAATCGACAATAGTAACAACGTAACAAATAACGTTGAGAACCAAAACACTACTATTAATAAAAATTTTTTCGTGCTAGATGGAGCTGTAACCGACCCTGCGAGCTTACAACGAGCACTTGATGGACTTCCAGCAGGAAATCCGCCAATAGAGCAAACTGGCCAAGATCCCGACGGTTTGGTTGGAACAATAAGCATAGAAGGTACAGATGTCAGTGCTGGTGATGGCAGTGTAGTGGGAGCATATGGAACCCTGAACGAAGATGGTACCATAACCCTCACAGGGTATCATCAGACAGATGGAGGTTACCTAGATGAAACCCAGCGTTTTGAGGGTTCTATAACTGCCAATCAAGATAAAGTAGATAGTCCCGTTGTAGCAGTGATCAACTCAAACAAAGGGCAATACATAGCTTATGTCACAGATAATCAAGTGCTTATGGTTCATAGAAGAGATACGACCCTTGTGGCTCCTAGAAGAGGGTCCGCCGATCCGTTCAATCCATGGATAACTCTTACTGTTCCTTCATCACTAGATAATGCTACATCAGTAAGAATCATAAAAACTCCGGAAGGAAATAACCTTATGGCCGTGCAAACTACAGGAGCAATTTTTGTGGTTACTTTAGATGGAACGAGTTTAACAAACGTTACGCTAATTACAAGTAATGCAAGTTTGACAGGGCTTCATGGCTATCAAGCTAGTGGGGCCGTTATTGGTTATATAGACTCATTAGACAAGTTCTTCTTAAGAAGAAAGGCTAATGCAGGCAGTGCYTTTGCAGGGCCTGTCCTTGTTTCTGCTGGAGATACTGTGATCCAAGGTATATTTACTCTAAGCAAAAAAGGTGCTGTCGCTGTTGCTTACCTTACCGCTGCGGAAATAACTATTGTTTTGGATGCTATAGACGCTGCCGGTCCACAAACTCTGGCTCTAGTTGCTACAAAGGTAAAAAATTTAACATATAATAATAGTAGTACTGCTATTGCCATAGTCAGGACGGCTATCTATGATCAACTGATTAGAGCGATCTCTGGGACAATAACAAACAAAGGAAACCTAGCTTTAGCCAGCGACACTCCCTATGTAGTTTATGTTGATCAAGAAGATTATGACCCAACGGCATCTACTGATGAAAATGCTATTGGTTCAGATGACCCAACGATAGTTGAAGGTGTAGCACCTATGGGTAATGGTAAAGCTAAACTTGCAACGTGGAAAATCTCTAATTCTGGGCGAACAGATTCATATCAGAATATCGCAACTAGAAACTATCCAAACCAAGCGGCTGAAGATTATGCTACAAAGCAATCTCATTATGCGAGATCCCGAAGTGGCGTTTATCTAGTCGAAACTTTCGCAGATCTTTACTACGATGAAAATGGTCGCCCTCACTCGAGCCTCTTGACATATGTACAAAGAAATGAATAGTATAAACTATTTCATAACTAGTTAATTCTTACAAAAATAGCTCTCTGTTGTGTTGCAAATTTTACCTTAGCAACGCAACAGAGAGCTTGATTTAAAAATAAATATTTCAGAACAAAAATGCAGTTCTCTGTTTTTAAAATGCATCTAAAAAGCGAAGGGGTCAAAATTTTGGAAGGCCCTGTTGAAAAGAACTGAATTTTCTTGGTAAAATGATCTCTTATTATTTCAATGATCCAGATGGAAATCTTTTAGAAGTATCAGCCTACTCTTAGTCAGATGCTTCAAGTCTATGTACGATATCATCAAACGATGGACGGGCGTTGGGATTACCTCTTAGACATGCAGTCATAAGAGCTCTTAGCTCGCCTGCTTCATCAAGTCTTGCGACTTTTTTAGCATCAAGAAGCGGATCTAAATGAACTTTTGTAAGCTCTGGATGTTCTGCTGCAGCCATTACAAAACTCAGCTCGTTCGTGTATTTTCCAAGCTTAGTATTATCGTTTATATCACTCAAAAATGGTGATGTGTATTGCTCTTGTTTAAGAAGCATGAAAATACTCATGCCATAAGCATATACATCGATCGATTTAAGTTGCTTCGGGTCATTAGACACGACTTCACATTTCATGACTTCTTTTGGGAGGTAGTAAAGGGTTCCATAGCATCCTTGCTTAAACACATCCAGGCTATGTACTGATTCAAGGTCTGCAAGTTTTTCTACGTCTTCAAAAACAAGAATATTTTCTGGCTTCACATCTCTATGCAGAAAACCTTCTTCATGCAAATAGGCAAGACCGCTTGCAGCGTTTTGCATGTAATGTTTAAATTCTTTTGCAGAAGCTTCTACTGCTGCATCCTTTAGACTTCCTTTATCAGCAAGTTCTAAAANRACNNTTKANTSMTWGTTKSAATCGCGTAGGAAACGATATTAGGGTGGTGGAGCTTTTGTGCAATAAGGAGCTCTTTTTTATAACTTGTTTCTTCTGCAGTATTTGACGCATCTAATGAGTCTGAAGTTACTATAGCACCGTTTGGTGCATCTTCAAACTCTTCTGCAAGAAGTGCTGCAAAAGCTGGATTAAGACTGCCCTCAGATGAGGTCTCGAGCTCTTCCTCTTGTCCGAAGACATCTGGATGTAAATGGTTATAAATGGATCCAAGTCTTTGCAAAGAGCCTTGTGAGTCGCTATCAGAATGGAGCTCTTTTACGGCATAATAGTGTCCTAAAATGGTCGTTCTATAAACAGTTGAATTCGCGCCGTTTCAAGGCTTCCTCCTTGTGGGATAAATGCGCCAGATCTTGTGAGAGCTTCTTTAGCGTGCTGAAATGTTAAAGGAGGTGTCTCTCACCAATTGTCATTGGAAAGAAAAGAGAAGAAGCGATCTCATGTGTTTTTTCAGCTTGTTCTATGATAGATGGTAATGTGAATATTTCTGTTTGAAGATCAACTTTAGCCCTAGCTTCTTGGTTGCTTCTTGCGCTTTCTAATGCAAGTGCTTGATACAATCGATTTTCATGAGATGAAGTTTTTTTAGAAATAGCTGGGTCAACGAGTCCTGCAAGACGACTTCTGCTGCTCGTTTCATGTCTGAGAGCTCTATCCACCTCTTTTAGCTGATTTTTTGCTTGATTTACTCGAGAAGCTTGGTCATAAAGCTGGGGGTTTATAGATTTTTCTTGGCAAGACTTTCTTATTGCATTTTTAAGAACGGTAACGCTATTTGAGGCATCGAATAACTTATCTCTGTTAACTTTTGCAACGCTTAAAGTGTCTTTTGAACCACTTACGGATCCGTATGTCGAGTCAAGGGTAATACGCATGATTTATCTCCAAAATTATAGATTAAACACATACGTCCATTTAAGGAGCAAGCCTTGCTGCGATTTCAGCCATTTGAGGTCTTGCACTTGGATCTTCTTTCAAACAATCAATCATAAGATTATGTAGCTCACCTGTTGGATCAAGTTTCTCGCGTTTTGCATCATCTAGTTGAGGATCGATATGGGCCGCATTAAGCGCATGCGTGTAACAACCAATGGCTAATACAACTTGGAAGCCTGCTTTAACTTTTCCTGTTTGATTATTCTTCTCAGTATATGGAGTTACCATCTCTTTTTTCTTAAGGAATTGATAAATCATCATACCAAAAGAAAAAGAGTCTACCGCTTTCACGTTATTTGGATCACTTGCGTCAACTATACTTTTAATAGCTTCTTTTGGTAAGTATATTAAGGTACCCTTAAGGTCTACTACCGGGAACCCTTCAATTTTTACCGCTGTTTCTAAGTCAGTAACAAGAGCGCCGTTCGCGCCAATAAGAATGTTTCCAAGTTTAACGTCTCTATGAACGTATCCTTTTTCATGCATGTGAGCAAGTCCGCTTGCAGCGTCCCTAAAATAACTCCTTAGCTTACTTGCTGTAAGGTCTGTATTTGTTGTTTGATGCTGCAGGTCACCGTCAGGTGCATGCTCAATGAACATTGCGTATTCTGTTGCCATATGACATCTGATAACATTTGGATGATCGAACTGTTGCGTGAGAGCAAACTCTTTTTTATAAGTAATTCTTTGTATATTACTCGTCTTTTTCGCAAAGGTGTTATGAAGAGCAGTTACTTTATAAACTGATGAATTTGCTCCAACGCCAAGCCATTCTCCTTGACTAATTATTGCAGGTGCGCTTTTAGACCTTGTGAGAGTTGCTTTTGCATAAGCAAATGAGAAAGAAGGAGTGTCTACTTTTGCTTTTCTTGCAAAAAGCAATGGCGCTGCAGCTTTGTGTGCACGCTCAGCTGCTTCAAGAGTATCATCTAACATGAATAGTTCTGCTTTTTCTGCAGTCTGCTTAGAAGTTGGACCCCTTAGGTCTAGGGCATAAAAAGAACGGTTGCGAGAAGGATCTGTATCGAGAGGAGCTCTTGGCGCATCGATAAGAGCAGAAGCATTTTTTCTAATTTTTATTTCAGTTTGTAAACGTACAAGGGCACCTTTCGTAATATCTGCTAGAGTAGCCGCTTCTACAAGTGCTGGAGATGTTTGCCTCGATTCGCAGCTAGAGTGTATTTCCCTTGTTAAATTTGAAATGTTAGAAGAGCCTTCTGATACATCCTCTGGGGTTGTTCTAGCATCTGCATACAATGTATTTGATACTCCCGAAGTATCGAAAGATGTATGAGCTTTTAATGAATCTGTTGCTGACATGTTTTTACCTATTAATTTTGTATAAATATGTTTTTAATTATAATAGATACTATTTTAAATGTAAATAAATAATTTTAAATCCAAGAAGGGAGTTTTCTTGTATTGTTCTGATAATAAACAGTATGTGAAAAAACATGAAGTAAAAAACCTTTCCAAAATATCCATTTATGAGGTTTTAGGGACTCCAAGGTGCCTTGAAAGCTCGTATTTTAGGATTTGCAGTACTACATGTTTTTATAGGTGTGTCCTCTTAAAGAGGCGTATCTAGTTGGACATGGCTAAGGAAGATTAGAATGACTATGCGATTTTGAAGTTATGCTTCAGCATCATGATCACGTATTGCTCAAGTTCTTCAGGATTGTCAAACTCAGGAATAAACAGAGATTTTTTTGTAATGACTTTGCCCTTCTGGCGATTTGCTCGCATAGATAGTTTTTCGAACTTCAATAGACTGAAGTTATGCTTTGATGCAAAGATGCGAAGTGAGGTGAGATGGTAGAGCCAAATGACCTCAGAAGGAGGTTTGCCAAACCTGTCTTCGAGCTCTTTTAAGATATTTTCAAGCTCATCCTTGCACATCGTTTCCCCAAGCCGATGATAGATTTCAAGGCGAAGAGATGTCTCTGGGATATAATTTTCAGGTAGTGAAGCAGGATAGGTAAACTCCATCTTCGTTTCTACAAAGCTGTCAACGGTTTTGTTTTTGATAGCATTGACAGCTCTTTTTAAAAGTTTGCAATAGAGGTGGAACCCAACACTTGATACTTGTCCTGACTGCTGCACACCGAGAATGTCTCCCGTGCCTCTAATCTCAAGATCTCTTAGTGCAAGTTTCATCCCGCCACCAAAGCCTGAGGTTTCTACTAAAGCTTGCAGCCTTTTGYGAGAGAGCTCGTGTAACTCTCGATTTTTCGGAGTTAAGAAATAAGCGTAAGCAGGGCGGTTCCATCTTCCCACTCGGCCTCTTAGCTGATAAAGGTCTGCAAGCCCGAACCTATCCGCTCTATCGATTAAGATAGTATTTGCGTTGGGGATATCAATCCCATTTTCTACAATCGTTGTTGCGATAAGTATATCTATTGTACCGTCTTTAAAAGCGTGAAAAATTTCATCGATGCGCTCAGCTGGCATTTGCCCGTGCACATAGGAGATCCTAGCACTTGGAACAAGTTTTTGAAGATCTTCGAACTTTCTATGTATCGACTCGACTCTATTATGGATGTAATACGTTTGGCCATCTCTTGAGAGCTCTCTTAATAGAGCGTTTTTAATTAGCGCGTTATCGGTCTCTGCAATGATCGTTTTTATAGGGAGTCTATCTTGAGGAGGGGTATTGATCACAGAAAGATCCCTTGCACCTATTATAGACATGTATAGTGTTCTTGGGATAGGTGTTGCAGAGAGTGTTAAACAATCCACACCAAGCTTTGCTTTCTTAAGGTGCTCTTTGGCTCTTACGCCAAACCTTTGCTCTTCATCGATGATGATCAWSCCRAGRTTWTTRAATGSKWSAWMKWKKSYRRWKMGYSWSYSTRTKNNNATGATGWYSWCMWYRSMKYCRTTKWTMMKRMMYYMTWMMWSYYGYYKWYTTTCTTTAGCAGAGATAAAGCGTGAAAGCGCTTTAATGTTTAAGGGGAAATTTGCAAAACGTTCTTTAAAAGTTTCATAATGCTGCATGGCAAGAGTTGTTGTAGGAACAAGTACCGCAACTTGCTTTCTGCCTTCATAAGCAGCTTTAAAAGTTGCTCTCATTGCAACTTCCGTTTTTCCGTAGCCAACATCACCGCAGACAAGTCTGTCCATAGCTTTTTCGGACTCCATGTCCTCTTTTATAGAGGCAATACTTTTTAGCTGATCTTCCGTTTCAATAAACGGAAATTCTTCTTCAAAAAGAAGCATGTCTTCAGTATCTTTAGGATAAACAAATCCACCTTTTGCATTTCTTTCGGCTTGCAGATGCAAAAGATCTTTTGCGTAGCCCATGATGGACTTTTGCGCTTTTGCTTTGGCAACTTGCCACTTTGTTGTACCTAGTTGATGGAGCGTTGGTGATTCTTCCTTTGTTCCGATGTAGCGGCTGACAAGGTGAGATTGGGAAAGAGGGACATAGAGTTTAGAGGCGCTTGCATACTCTAAGATGATGAACTCTGTTATATATCCAAGGTGGTTTTTTTGCTTTTCTATTCCGAGGAACTTACCTATACCATTATGAAAATGAACAACTAAGTCGCCTACTTCAAGCTCATGAAAATCTGATGCTGGCGTATGGTAGGTGTTGCGCCATTTTTTTCTGCGTACTTTATATCTATTTGTAAGCTCTGTTGCAGGGAAAAGGACAATGTTTGTATCGAGGCATACGCAAYCAGAGCTTAAATAACCTCTCTCAAAATACACGTGCTCTGGAAGAGTAATTTGATGCTCTTCTATCTGTTTTTTAAGAGTGTTTTCTTCTGCATCTGAAGAAAGGATGAAATGCAAATGCAGGTTATGGTCTTTATATTCATCAAGGGCTCTAATGAGCTCTTCATAAGGCTCTATAATTTCATCATCTAAAGAAAGGAAAAACTCATGGATCTTTGCAAAAGGATGTACCATGCGCTTTGTTGTAATCTTTAAATTGAACATCTCGAAAGAAAGGGTGCTAAGTTTCATCTCAGCTCTTTCTTTAGAAGAATCTTTAAAGGCGATTGTTGAAAGAGATTCAATGTTTTCGTTTGTGAAGTAAAGCTTCTTATGTTCTTTGAGATCTTCTAGTAGTTCATCTAAAGTTAAAAAATGCGCTTTGGAAAATCCGGGTAGATTTTTGAAAGCAACCCACTTGTCTTCAAGAGCAAGAAGGTCATCAAAAATCACAATAGGTGGTTGTTCAAAATAGGTGAACAATGAAACAGGTTGATTACATTTCTTAAGAAGTAGGCTCTCATCGGCAGGACTTATGAAGATTTTTTGTACTTTCTCAATAGATTTTTGAGTAGTTGGATCAAAAGAGCGGATGCTTTCTACAACATCTCCAAAAAAATCGATACGGAAAGGATTAAAAGCAGAGATCGGAAAAACATCGATAATGCCGCCGCGGACAGAATACTCTCCTTTATCCGAAGTTACAGGACGCCTTAGATAACCAAGATTATCAAGAAGTTTTGCAAAACCATCAAAAGAAAGTTCTTGTTTTGTCTCAACATCATGAAAAAGACTCTCGAGTGTTTCTTTTGGCAGAACCTTTTGTAAACAGGCCGCAAGAGGTGCGAGTACAATCCTGTTGGAATGGTTTTTTGCAATCGTGTTTAGAATAGAAAATCTTTTTCCAACGATATCAAGGTTCGGTCTAATCTCTTCAGAAGGGAGTGTTTCCCAAGCAGGAAATTCCAATGCATCGTGATGATCAAAGTAGCTTAGATCATCAAGAAGTCTGTCTTGCTTCTCTTTTGCCGTGATAATCACAACAGTGCGATCCAGCTCTTTTTTTGCAAAAAGACTTAGGATTGCTTTTGGGCAGTCCCAAAGACCTTCAAATAGTAGAGAAGGCTCACTACGAATAGCATCTTTAAAATGTTGTATAAAAGGGCTTTTATTAAGTTTTTCTAACACGTTTTCAGAAGTTGTTTAAACTTGTCCATGGCTTTTTCTAACCCGCTTGGATCTGATCCTCCAGCCTGCGCTTGTCCTTCTTTTCCTCCTCCAGATCCCTGGATGAGGGGAGAGATCTCCTTCATTAAGACATTTGCTTTGATTCCTTTTTCAAAGTACATATCAGGAACTTTCAAAAGAAGTTGGCATTTTGCATCAGATTTGATTCCAAGAAGAATAATGGCATCCTTTATATGCCCAGAGAGGGTATTTGCAAAAGAGAAAAGTTCTTTTGAATCGATATCAACAACTTTTGCGATAAAGGAAATATCGCCTTCTTTTTGTACTTCCTTTGCGAGTTCTTTTGCGAGAGCTCCAAGTTTTGATGAGCGGAACTTCTTCAGCTCTGCTTTAAGTCCTTTGTTTTCATCAAGAAGATGATCGATTTTTTCAAAGATTTTTGTAAGCGGTGTTTCTAGCTTTTTTGCAAGAAGATGCATGTTATCTTCGATGCGGTGCATTTCATTAAGAGCCGCTTTCCCAGTAAGTGCTTCTATCCTTCTGACACCACTTGCAATACTTGATTCTTTTAAAATCTTAAAAAGACCAAGACGCCCTAACGCCGGTGCGTGCGTTCCTCCACAAAGCTCTTTTGAGAAATCGGCAATATCAACAACTCTCACAGTAGATCCATATTTATCTCCGAAGAACTGTTTGATTTCCCCACTCTTTTGCGCTTTGTCATAGCTTAGTTCATAGGTTTTTACAGGGGAATTTGCATTGATCTTTTCGTTTACGATATCTTCTATTTCTCTGAGTTCTTCTGGAGAGACAGATTTATGGTGGTTAAAATCGAATCTTAGTCTGTCGGATCCAACAAGCGATCCTGCTTGTTTGATATGCTCTCCTAGCACCTTTTGCAAGGCGTAGTGCAGAAGATGTGTTGCGCTATGGTTGTTTTCAATATGTTCTCTTCTTCGCAAATTGATTTTAGCAGCAACTGGCTCACCTGCGATAAGGCAGCCTTTTACAAGTCTGCCACGATGGATGATAAGGTCCGGATGAGGAGCTATCGTCTCTTCCACTTTAAAGTGAGCACTTGCATGTCTTAGCTCGCCAACATCAGAAATTTGTCCTCCTTTTTCCGCATAGAAAGGGGATTTATCAAGGAGGATGAAAGCTTCTCCAGAATCATCCAGAGTCTCTATTGGCTTGCCTTCTTTTATGATTTCAAGAATGGTGGACTCTGCTTCATTTTCTGTATAACCAACAAACTCACACGGCCCGTGTTTTTTTACGAATTTTTCAAATTCATTGATCTCAAACTTTAGCACGTGGGACTCCTTTGCTTTTTTAGAACGTTCTTTTGCAGCTTCTTCTAGAAGCTGGTAAGAATCTAGATTCACCTTCAGATTTGAATCTTTCGCAATAAGAAGGATCTCTTCAAGGGGGAAGCCATAGGTGTCTTTTAGCTTGAATGCATCTTCAGCACTGATTTCTTTCTTTGATGAACTTTCTGCTTTTTGAACCACTGTTGTTAATATGTTCCCACCTCTTTTTAGAGTACGTAGAAACCCCTCTTCTTCTTGTGTGAGGATTTCGCAGATTTTGTTTTTCGATGCTTTTAATTCTGGGAAGTCATCTCCCATAACAGAGAGAAGTCGTGGAAATATTTTTGCGAGGAAAGGCCCGTTTGCGCCAAGCTTCCTTCCGTAGCGGACAGCTCGTCTTAAGATTTTTCTAAGAACATAACCACGATCAACGTTGCCAGGTTGCGCGCCATCTGCTATTGCAAATGAAAGTGAGCGCATGTGATCTGCGATCACATGAAATGCGGGAGCCCTTGCAGTGTCGGTGTATTCATAGACGGCGCCGAGAACAGACTCAATTTCTGCAATAAGTTCTCTAAAGATATCAATCTGAAAGATACTATCAACACCTTCAATAAGAGAGACGATCCTCTCAAGGCCGGCACCTGTATCCACGCTTTTATTTGGAAGCTGTGTGAGTTTTCCATCAGAGCCTGAGTTAAACTCCATAAAGACAAGGTTCCAGAACTCGAGATATCTTTCTCCATCAGGGTCGTCTGCAGGAGAGGTGGCAGAGCCAAAACGCTCTCCTTTGTCAAAGTAGAGCTCAGAGCAAGGACCGCATGGACCCGTGTCGCCCATCATCCAGAAATTATCTTTTTTCCCCATTCTGACAATGCGAGATTCAGGAAGATGCTTTTTCCAAAGTTCATAGCTTTCGTCATCTTCTTGATAGACCGTTGCGATCAGACGGTCCTCTGGGAATTTGAAACTTGTCATAGTATGTTCATAGGCAAGGTCGATGGCTTTTTCTTTGAAATAATCCCCAAAGGAAAAGTTTCCTAGCATCTCAAAGAAGGTAGCATGTCTTGTTGTATGTCCGACGTTATCAAGGTCGTTATGTTTTCCCCCTACACGTACACATTTTTGTGAGGTAGTAGCTCTCTTGTATGTAGAGGGGGTTTTCCCAATAAACACATCTTTAAATTGGTTCATACCTGCATTAATAAAAAGCAGAGTAGGGTCATTGTGGGGAATTACGGGCGCAGAGGGAACAACTTTGTGATCATTGTTTTTAAAAAACTGCAAAAACTCTTTACGAATCTTCTGAGAAATCATACACTAACCTTTTTAAATCCTGGTGCATAAACTTAAGTTAAGCATACTGCTTTGAGAATTTAATTTTAAGTGTTTATAATGTGTTGCCAGCAAAATGTAATTTGGGAGATCAAACTGTTATGGATGAAGATCAAAGGAAAATCTTAAGTAATGCTGCTGATACGATCAGAGAGCTTTCTTTTGAAGCAGTGCAGAAAGCGAACTCTGGACACCCGGGACTTCCCATGGGATGTGCCGAAATAGGAGCGTATCTGTACGGTTGTTTCTTAAACCACAATCCAGCAAACCCTCATTGGAAAAACAGAGATCGGTTTATCCTGTCTGCAGGACACGGGTCAATGCTGCTTTATTCTTGTTTGCATCTTGCAGGTTTCAAAGTAAGTTTAGATGATTTAAAAAGTTTTAGGCAGCTACATTCAAAAACACCAGGTCACCCAGAGTATGGAGATACAGACGGTGTGGAGGCAACAACAGGCCCTCTTGGTCAAGGTGTTGGAAATGCGGTTGGCCAGGCTCTTGGCATGAAAATACTTCAAACAAAATTCAACACACATGAGCATAAGATTTTCACAAACAAAATCTACTGCATAGCAGGGGATGGTTGTTTGATGGAAGGCGTCTCTGCGGAAGCTTGCAGCTTTGCAGGGCACCTTGGTCTTGATAATTTGATCTTGATATTCGACTCCAACAAAATCACCCTTGATGGTCCGCTTGATCAGTCGGGATCTGAAAATACTGCGGCGCGTTTTAAAGCCTATGGATTCGAAGTGCTTGAAATGGACGGTAACAGTGTAGAAGAAGTAGAAGCGACGCTCAATAAGGCAAGAGAAGACCAAACAAAGCCTATTCTTATCATTGCTCATACAATCATTGGGAAAGGGTCTCCTGGAAAGCAAGGAACACATAAAGCTCATGGAGCTCCTCTTGGACCGGAAGAGTGTGAAGCAACAAAAAAGAACCTAGGCCTTCCAGAAGAAGATTTTTACATTCCACAGACTGTAAAAACATTTTTCACAGCAAGAAAAGAAAAGTGCCAAAAGCTAGAAGAAGCATGGAACGAACTTTTTAACAAATGGCGCTCTGCAAACCCTTCGCTTTTTGATGAGTTTAAAGCGATGGAGAACAGAAAACTTCCCGATGATTTAGAGAGTAAGCTTACAAAGCTTGAGATCAAGAGTCCTGCCGGTGGTAGAAACGCTGCTCAAGAAGTTTTGCAGGTACTCGGGCAAGAACTTCCTTATCTTTACGGAGGATCAGCAGATCTTTCTGGATCTGATTGCACAATGATGAAGGACTTTCCACTCATTGAGCCAGGAAATTTTTCTGGTCGTAATATTAAATATGGTGTCCGAGAATTTGGAATGGCAACAGCTGCAGCTGGACTCTGGCAAACAGATATGATCCAGCCGTATATTGGAACATTTTTGACATTTTCCGATTACATGAGAAATGCGATACGTCTTGCAAGTCTTTCAAAATATCATGTGATCTACCAATTCACCCACGATTCATTCTTCCTTGGAGAAGACGGGCCAACGCATCAGCCTGTTGAGCATTATGCATCACTAAGAACTATTCCTAATCTTCATGTGATTAGACCAGCAGATAGCCATGAAGTGAAAGCGGCCTGGTTTGCAGCTCTTCAATACAAAGGCCCTACGGCTCTTATCTTCTGTAGACAAAAGCTGCCTCTTCTTGCAGAGACGCAGCATCACAGCTTTGGAGATGGTGTGGGTAAAGGTGCTTATATAGTAAAAAAGGAAACAAAAACTCCTGATTTTACGATCATGGCAACAGGGTCAGAAGTGTCTCTTGCAATTGATGTTGCAAAAGCCCTAGAAAAACACGGCAAAGCTGTACGTGTTGTTTCTATGCCTTGCTGGGAGCTTTTTGAAAAGCAATCAGAAAGTTACAAAGAGACCGTGCTTGGCAAAGACATCGGCAAGCGTGTCAGCATAGAAGCTGGCGTAAGCTTTGGTTGGCATAGATGGATAGGATCAGATGGTATTGCGATTTGCATGGAAGGGTTCGGAGCATCGGCCCCTCCAAGTGACCTCGCTGAGCATTTTGGTTTTACAACGGATGCAATACTTGAGAGACTTCTTGCAGAATGAGCACACAGCTCCTAAAGAAAAGTGCTTTGCAAAACACTCTTTTATTAGATGCCTTGCAAGGCAAAAATCTCTCAAGACCTCCTGTTTGGCTTATGCGACAAGCAGGAAGGTATATGCCTTCTTATCAGAAGATCAAAAAGAAGCATTCTCTTCTTGAAATGTTTCAAAAAGAAGAGCTCATAACTGAAATCACCCTTCTTCCTGTGAATGAGCTTGACGTAGATGCTGCGATATTGTTCTCAGATATTTTGCTGCCTTTGCAGGCACTTGGATTTGATCTGTCCTATGGAACGCTCGGTCCAAAACTTTCCCCAAGCGACTTTTCAATAGATGCACTGAAATGTCCAAGCAAAGAAGAGATGGGCTACATGTTCAGCTTTGTTTCAAACAGTGTGAAACTGCTAAAAAAAGAGTTAAAAATTCCGCTTATTGGGTTTTCTGGCGCGCCATTTACACTTGCAAGTTACTTGCTTGATTCAGACAAGCATCATCTTTTGCAAAAAACCAAATGCACCATGTATAAAAACCCTGAATCTTTTAGCAAACTTTTAGATATGATGGCAGATATCGCGATTATGTATCTCAGGATCCAAATCGATGCAGGCGTTGACGCTGTTCAGATTTTTGACTCATGGGCAGGGGTGCTAGATCCTTTTTCTTATGAAGAGTATTGCATAAAATATCTGAGAAAGATGTTAAATGCTCTTTCTGATGTTCCCGTGATTGTTTTTTCAAGAGGTTCTTGCCATTTTGCAAAAAAGCTTATTTCTTTGAGCCCTTCTGCGATAAGTTTTGATTGGCAAAGCTCTCTTACGGAGCTAAAAAAAATCGTGCCAGAGCATATCGCGATCCAAGGAAATCTTGATCCAGACCTATTACAAGCAGAAAAACCTTTCATCAGGCAAAAGGTTTTTTCGGCATTAAAAGAAATGCGAGGCRCTSNAASAWMNTATCWYKRAMYTNNTGGTNCAMSGRMWYMTWSCWMAWAMGSYGKMKGRNAANGTAMRRWMSCTNGKTGAWMWWRTGMWWKSAGCTTAAAGTGCTACTCGTAGCACGCTACAGGTAGCAAGCTACCACGTAGCAACAGGGGGCATCGAACATAAGATCGCCTCAGGATTACCACCAGAAGAAAATCCGAATTTTGTACCTCTATCGTAGATCAAGTTGAACTCAACATAGTGTGCTCTGAATGTAAGCTGCTTTTTTTTGTCCTCTTCTGTAAAGGAAGCGTCTTTTCTCTTTTCATAAATGGGAATGATCGCATTTAGGAAATTTTCTGCAACGGCTCGAAAGACCTTCATGTCATGCGATGGATCGCCTGTGTTGTAATGATCAAAAAAAAGACCTCCTACGCCGCGCTCTTTATTTCTGTGAGGGATATAGAAATATTCTTTTGCGTTTTYTGAAAATTCGGGATAAAGCTCTTTATCAACAGCATCTAAGGAGTCTTTTGCAACGCTATGAAAATGTTTTGTATCGTCATTATAAATAAAGCCCATAGGAGTGAGATCATACCCACCACCGAACCAGGAAGCTTTTTCTGTTTCTATATACCGTACATTCATATGTACAGTTGGCATATGAGGGTTTTTCATATGTGTGATTAAACTCAAGCCTGTTGCAAAAAAAGACCCAGCACTATCCCCCATAGGGAAATTGTCTCCAGAAACAGCAGAAAAATTCACTGCGGCTTTTTCAAACACATCGCCTCGCAGAACTCTCATAGTGCCGCCGCCAGACCCTTTTTTATAATCCCAGTTCGTTTTTTCAAAACGATTAGAAACTTCAAAGGCTTCAAATGAAGAGCAGATGGCAAGCTGCAAATCTTTTAGATAAGTTGTAAGTTTTTCCTTATCCATACTTTYATCCTTCCTTTTTGTTTTCCAAAATTTACTAAAATATGCATGCTAAGCAAAAAAGGGGGTCCATCCTATGGGTAACCMAAGAGTTCTTATTCTAGGCGCTGGCATATCGGGTCTTTCCTTAGCTTGGTATCTGCGCAAGTATATGCCACAGACAACGATTACTATTCTTGAAAAAAACGAAAGTGCCGGTGGTGTCATACGTTCTTTTGGTAAAGAAGGGCTCGTCTTTGATCTCGGACCCAAAACTTTTCGTACAAAGTCTTGCAAAGAGTTAATGTCTTTAATCAAAGAGACAAATGTTGAAAAAGAGATCATTTACTCTTCACGTAGATCGAATAAGAAATATCTGTATACAAAAGCAAGACTGCAACAAGTTCCGACATCTCCAATAAGCCTTTTTAGCTCAAGTATTGGCAGAAGGCTACTGCTCCCACTACTCAAAGAGTCCAAAGTAGAAAAAGGCTCTCAAGATGATGAAACYATAGGTTCATTCTTTAGAAGACGTTTTGGAAACTATATTACAGACACTTTAGTAGAACCCTTTGTTGGTGGCGTATGTGCAGGCGATATGCACAAACTCTCTATTAATGCTTATTTCCCTGAGATGAAAAAACTAGAGGCTAGCTATGGCTCTATCGTTAAAGGCATGTTCAAAAGGAAAAAGCAAAAGTCAAAAAAGGCAGAAGGGGCTCTTTTTAATCTAAAAGGTGGTTTGCATACCCTCATTGATCGTTTAGAAAAAGAATTCTCCTCAAGCATTATCCACGGCGCGGAAGTGACAAAGATAGAGGAGAGTGAAAAGATCCTTAAAGTGCATACAAATACCCATGCTTATGAAGCGGATCATGTTTTTTCAGCATTGCCTTTGCAAGTTGTAAAAAAGATCCATACGCCTTTTGATATGGAAAAAGATCGTTTTTTCCATGAGTTCCCCTCAAGCTCTATTGTATGTGTAAACTTTGCATTCAAACAGAAAGTTCTTCCTCAAGAAGGCTTTGGTTATTTAGTGCCAAGTGTAGAGAAGGAAAAAATCTTGGGCGTTGTCTTTGACTCAGAGATTTTCCCTTACCTTGATGATGCTTCCTATGCAACAAAACTTACTGTGATGCTTGGTGGGTCGCAGCATCCAGAGATGCTAGATTACAGTGACGAAACCTTAATAAATATTGCTCTCGATGCTCTATATATGCATCTTGGTATGCATGAAAATCCAGATGTAAAACTTGTGACAAAATACGATAAAACCTTGCCTCAATATCCTCTTTATCATAACAATCGCAGGGAAAATTTATTTAAACATTTGAAAGAGTTTCACCCGAAAATTTCCCTTATAGGAAATTACCTTAAAGGAGCATCTGTAAATGCGTGCATTAAGACTTCATACGAGACTGCAAAAGAGTTCGTTTCTCTCTAAAGTATTACTAACTCTTCTTTTCGCAACTTCAAWAAGCTCTCTACATGCGAAGTATCCCCGGGAGATCCTCATTGATTCTCCTTCGTATGTTGGTGGCGGAGGACTTTTCCATAATTTTTGTATTGTTCTTGGGTATTTGGATATATATGAGAGATACCCCAACATTTCTATTACTATTGATATGAGAGATCAGGGGCTCTACTACGAGCCTTCTAACGGCCCTAATTGGTGGAGTTATTATTTCGAGCCATTACATTATCCAAACAGGCTAAACTCCGTAAAAAGGCCTATATTAAAGCGTATTGGGAATCATGAAAAAGGATCGATTGGGAATGCAGCACATTACTACTTTAGTAGAAAGTATGCAAAAAGCCTTATTGATAAATACATCAGAGTGAAACAAGACATCTTAGATGAGATAGATACCTTTTATGACAAACATCTAAAGGATAAAGTTGTGATAGGGATCCATTACAGGGGAACAGACAAACACCTTGAAGCGAGTCATCTCGATTATGACATGTTAACAAAGGCGTTAACAAAAGAGCTAAGAGCACTTGGTGATGTTGACTACGTGATCTTCCTTGCAACAGATGAGCCCTCTGTTGTTGAGAGGCTTTCTGCTAGTTATCCAGATAGGCTTGTTTATACCGATGCTGAAAGGATGCAAGAGCCTGTGCATTATGCAAGTAACAAGTGTTATCAGAAGGGGAGAGAGGCACTTGTTGATATGCTTCTTCTTGCAAAATCAAACATCATCATCAGAACGAATTCTAATCTTGGTGCGGTATCCTGCTTTTACAATCCCAAGATGAAAATTGTGAATCTCAATTACATGAATGACAGGCTTTATAATGGTGCAAAAAAGAATGGCAAGCTCAACGAGTTAAATAAAAAGCCATAATAATTTCCGGGTTATTGTTTGCATCCGCGGGATCACTGCAAAAAAATCTTTAATTGAGTACAACAATCGCAATATTCAAATAAACAGCAAAGCTTACCCAAAGAGCATTTGGGATCATGAACCAGCCAGCACCTCTTGAGACTCTGAAAGCTGTTATCGTTGCAATGATCACAGTAATCCATAAAAAGGCAATGTCAAAAGCTGCAATAAGCGGGCTTCTGAAAGTAAAAAAACAAAGAGACCAAAGAATGTTAAAGAGGAGTTGCAGGCTCCAAAAAGTGAGGGCTATAGCTCTTTTAGAGGTTTTAGGTTTGCAAAACAGCATAGATGCAGAAAGAGCCATTAAGAAGTAGACGATCCACCACACAAGAGGAAAAATATACTCATGAGGAGTTAAAGCGGGTTTTTTCAAAGATGCGTACCATGTCTCAATTTCAGTTGATTGAGAAGCAAGTCTTCCAAGATACATGATCACAGCGATCCCGGCTAAAAATACAAGAAGAGTAACAAAGAACTTGGTCTTTCTGTCCATAATGGGCCTATCAGCTTAAAGCATACCTTATCCGCACACTAAACAAACTACGATTTAAAAGCACTAGGTGGTGCAAAAAGGAAGGGTTGATGCCTTTGGCGTTCAAATACCTTAGTTAAGACTCTCTGTAGAGAGTCTTAACTGTCTGAATATTAATTCTTTATAATGTCTTTACATTCCAGTTTTTATAACTAATTAACGATAAGTCGATTACGGTAAAATATGCATAAAATTATTTGAAAAAAATAGTATAAATTATTTTAATTCTGTGCTATAATAGTGGTAAGGGGGATTTTATATGTCAGTACAGCTTATCTCAGAAGGCTCATTTGAGTCCGCTACCGTTCATAGTGACTATGATTCTGCTCACTGTGTTGAAGATGATCTATTCGGAGATGTCTTTGATTTTCTGCCAACAAGAAGTTGTGATGAAGTGGCTCCGCTTGATCCAGCAAGAATTACGTCTTTAGAATCGCCACCAGCGGTTCGTCGGAATTCTTGGGTAGGTGAAGAGGAAGAGGTTGCTCAAACAGCACAGCCGCAAATAAATGGTGCTGATCATCTTGAAAAAATAGATAGGGTTCTTTCTAAGAAACTCTTTAAAAACCTTTCCGGTTATGAATTAGATCTTCTTGTGAAACTCTTTTCCAAAGAACCTGAAAATGCAGAGAAACTCAACAAATGGCTTGAGCTCATCCTAGATGGTAAAGGGAAGCAAGCAAGAAAAGAAGTTCAACTTTTCTTGAGGAAACATATAAAATTTAAAAATACACTTTCCATGGCTTTTCACCATGATGTTAAAAAATGGAGAGAAAAATCGGCAGCTGGTAGAGTGAAATCACTAGCTAAACACACAGCAAAGCTCGTGTTTTCACCACTTCTACTTGTTGTAGGACTTCTTAAAAGTACTGGTAAAATTGCATTATCAAGCTCGTATAGAAAAACAACGGCTGTTGCTTTGAAAACTTTCATAAAAACACGCTCTTTTAACTATAAGACAAGAAGAAATATCGCTTCTTTCATGCTTAAGCTTGGTATTGCAGGGATTGTATCTTTAGCGATTTCAGGAGAGATTGCAACATGTGCTGCTACAACACCTTTAATCGTTGCAGGAGTTGTTGGTGGAACAGGACTTCTTGCAAAAATCGCAAATGACACAGCTCAACATAAAGCTGCAGCGTTAAGCTTTTCTGAGATTCTTGGAGACACGGTGAAGACAGCAGCGGATACTGCTGTTACAGCAGGATTCTTTATGGCGATCGCAGAGCTTGGGGGAGTCATTTCTGATGCCCTTTCCTCAAAGCCAGACGCAATGAATGCCGATACAGAAGAAACATCAAACTTTGCAGAATTCTATGAAGTCGCTGAAGAGGGACTTGGTCATGCAGATCTTGCGACATCTGGAGTAAAACTCACTCAGGATCTCGCAGAAACGGCACGTAAATCAAAAAAGATATAA
>NVUU01000144.1 GCA_002402025.1 Candidatus Aerophobota bacterium | reverse complement strand
TTTTTTACAAAAATATAAGAGTCTAAATTCAGAAATGGTACATTTATTCTTTTCTAAATCAAATATACAAATTTAATGCTAGATACAAGGTTCAAATCTTTTTCCAGAAGAGTTCGTTTAGAAACTTTAGAGATGATCCAGCGATCTAAAAGTTCTCATATAGGTGCATGCTTATCTCTTGTAGACATTCTTTCTGTACTATACTTAGGAATTCTTAAAATATTTCCAAATGATGCTCTCAATCCAAATCGAGACAGGTGCATTATAAGTAAAGGTCATGCTGCGGCCGCTGTCTATGCCACTTTGGCCGAAATAGGATATTTTAATAAAAATGAATTGGCGACCTATTGCAGAAACGGATCTTATTTAACGGGTCATCTGAACCATAAAGTACCAGGAGTTGACTTTTCAACAGGATCTCTAGGGCATGGATTATCCGTGGGATGCGGTATAGCAATCTTGGAGAAAAGAGAAAACCAAGGGTTTAACACTTTTGTAATTTCCAGTGATGGAGATTTGAATGAAGGATCTACCTGGGAGGGTATTATGTTTGCCGCGCATCATAAGCTTTCTAATTTAATTATGATTGTTGATTATAATCGATCACAAGCTCTTGGAAATTCTGACAAGATAATTAATCTTGAGACTCTAGAGAGCAAGTTTAAGGCCTTTAATTGGCTGGTTAAAGTTGTAGACGGTCATAATCATATCTCCATTTACAATGCCCTAATTTCATGCAAAAAATGTAAGGAGTGTAAACCTAAGGTGCTTATTGCAAATACAATTAAAGGTAAGGGCATTACTTTTATGGAGAATGAACTTCTGTGGCACTATAAGAATCCCATTGGAGAACATTATCATAAGGCAAAAAAAGAGTTAGAGTTTGATTTATGCGAGCAGCAGTAGTTGAATATTTGATGAATGCCGCAAGGCTAGATAAGGATATTTGGTTCCTCACTGGAGATYTGGGGTATTCATATGTGNAAGCATTCGAAGAAGTTTATCCTAATAGATTTATTAATGTTGGTGTTGCGGAGCAAAATCTCATGTCTATAGCTGCGGGCCTTGCATTACTTGGCAAAAAAGTATTTGTATATTCAATAGTGAATTTTTGCACTTTTAGGTGTCTTGAGCAAATTCGAAATGACATATGCTATCACAACCTTGATGTAACGATTATAGGTGTCGGAACGGGGTATGCTTATGGTTCCATGGGGTACTCTCATCACGGAGTAGAAGATATAGGAGTTATGCGAACGCTTCCATTTCTAAAAGTCTTTAGTCCCTCGAATAACCATGAAGCGAAGGCGGTAATGCGTCACATTGAGAAGTCTAAGGGACCGTGTTATTTGAGGCTAGATAAGGATAGAAAAATGGTTAGTGATCAATACCCAGTTTTGCCAAATATTTTAGAACCTATTGAAATATATCGAGGAAAAGATGTTTGCTTGGTGAGTCATGGCTCCTGTGTTAGTATATGTATGGAAGTAGCGAAATTACTAAAGCAAAAAGATCTTTCAGTAAGTGTGTATAGTATGCCACTTGTTCATCCTATCTCGGAAAAGTCATTGCATGATTTTTCCAAGAGTCACGCTCTTTTTGTAATAGAAGAGCATACAAGAGGTGGACTTGGAACAAGTTTACTAGAGGCGAAAGTATTTAATCTTGTTCCAATATTTGAAGTTTTTTTTGTAGAAGAGAATCCGATTTACCATTCTGCGGATCAAGGTGAATTTCAAAGATATCATCGGTTAGACCCCAATAGTATAGGGGACAGAATTTTAAATATTCTTAAAGAACGTTATTGTATTTCATGAAGATCTCCTTTTGTATTCCAACTTTTAATCGGTGCATACTACTAAGGCAAACTATAGAAAGTATTTTGAGACTTGATGATAAAAATATAGAGATTATTGTTAGTGACAACGCGTCTACAGATGATACAGAAGTTTACATAAAGAGTCTCCAGGGGCGTCATGAACATATCCGATATCATAAATGGTTAAATACAGTAGATTGTGGGAAGAATTTGTTAAAAGTAGTTGAGCTTGCAACCTGTGATTACTGTTGGTTATTAACCGACGATGACATCATACAGATAGACTCTCTTGATAATATACGRATGATATTAAACTTATATCCAGAACTTTCAGGGATCAGTGTAAACGTTGAGGGGTTCGACAAAAATTTAGTGAAGAAAAAGTGCATTCGATACGCTCATAAAATGAATGAATCGAAGTATTTTGACTCTTTTGAAGAGTGTTATAATGAACTTGGAGCATGGTTTGGTTATTGGTCTGCTCTCATTGTTAATCGAAAGAGATGGGAAGCGGCTAGAGTTAATCCAAAACATCTTGATTTTCATGGTTATCATCACCTTTTTTTAGTATGTGAGATGATTAGAAAAAATCCTAAGTGGTTTTTTTTAAATCAAAAATGTGTTGCCTACAGAGCAGACAGTGAGAGTTATGCTTCAGAGTTTGGAATTTTTAACAGATATAAATTGGATCTTTATTCATATAAAAAGATTGGGGAAGATTTTTTTGGACAAAAGTCGAAAGTAGCAAAAAAAATATGCAAACGAGTTTTAAACAGTTATTCTTTTTGGCAACTCGTAAGTATAAAATATATGAAGGGAAATTTGCGCCTATTGTTTAGGCTATGCATACTGTCTCTTAAGTACTATAAATTTCATCCTGAATTTTGGTATAAGTTGCTACCCCTGTTTTTTATGCCAAGACCTTTTCTTCTAGCGTTAAGATATCTATATAGAAGGCTAATATTATGAATCCCATTTTATCGATTTCCATACCTACATTCAATCGAGCAAGCTTTTTGCAAGAGGCGCTAGATTCGGTCCTTCTCCAACATCAAGAAGGCGTTGAAATTGTTATTAGTGATAATGGCTCGACCGATAATACACAGGAAATAATTAAACATTATGCAGACAAACACCCCTTTATTCGTGTTTGTGGCTTTAAGGAAAATAAAGGAATTGATCAAAATATTGTAAACGTGGTCAAGCATGCACAAGGGGAATACGTACAACTATTTTCCGATGATGACCTTTTCACAAAGGATTTATTAAAAACAATACTTGATGAAGTAGTTAAAACAAGCCCAATGGCTATTTGTTTAAATCATTTCAGCTTTAAGCAGAGACCACAGTCCTCAAAACCCTTTCTTCCGAATAAAAGGTTGAGTTTTGAGAACGGGAGAAAATTTTTTAGCTTTTGTGGACTAGGATTTATTTCATCTCTTATTTTCAAAAGAAAGGAAGCTCTTGAGTACATTGATACAGTAAAAATGGGCAAAGAGTGTGCTCATCTAGATATAGTTACAAGACTAGTATTACAGAAACAAGGACCATTTATTTATCTAGGTACTGGTTTGATAGCCGGAAGAGCTCCAGAAATTCCTAGATACAACATGATCAATTCATGCATAGTTTTCCAAAAACAGTTATATTCAGAGCTTTTCGTTCAGAAATTGATTTGTAATGCTTTATATCATACCTTGCTAAGGAAGTTAATATTTTCGGATTTGCCTCGAATTATTTATAGAATGTATCGGAACAAAATCTATGATGCTGAATACATCAAACCACTAATGATTGAATTTAATAAACATCCAATTTATAAGTCTGCAATTGTTATTTATTTTTACATGAATAAAAGGATCGTTCTCTTTTCAGGGAGCTTTATAAAGTCCATAATTAGTAGAAAAAAGCTATTTAAAAGAAGAGGGATTTAACATGAAATTATTGTTATCTGTGAATTCGTATGTTTCTAGACAAAATATGTTATTTATTAGTTTGCTGTTTTGTTTTGTGTCATTATTTAGTATTGCTGAATCAAAAGATCGAAGACCTACTTTGCCCTTTATTACGGGAGATGCGTTTAGAAGTATTGCAGACCATATCTTTGATGTAGAAATTCAAGATATTAATCCTGACAATGTTAAAGAAAGAGATGTTATTTTTGTAAGCTCTAATCGTTTAAGAGAATTTTTTGGAATAGTGCATCCTAAAATACACTCCAGATATATTTTGATAACACACAATAGTGATACCGGAGTTCCTGGAGAGTTTTCATCTTTCTTGAATGATGAAAAGATATTAGTTTGGTTTGGCCAAAATGTTACAAACTATGTACACGAAAAACTAATCCCCATTCCGATTGGTTTGACTAACAGATATAATTCTTTAGGGGATCCTGTACATATAGAATCCGCCATGAAAAGAATTGCTCGAAAGAAGAAATATCTTTTGTATTTGAATGCGCCGCTTCATACCAATCGAAACGTACGAGAGAAGGCATATAAATATTTTGAGGACAAGAACTTTTGTGTAAAAGTCAGAAGAAGGGTTCCTGTGGATAGGTTTTTTGATCATATTTCACGTTCCAAGTTTGTGGTTTCTCCAAGAGGAAATGGGTTAGATTGTCACAGAACTTGGGAAGCCCTATATTTAGGAGCAATACCAATTGTAAGAGAACCGAATTACTACAATCCAATAACTCTTTTGGAAACCATTTCTTGGTTTGCTAAGGATGAGCCGACTGAGGTGCAAATATTCAACGCCGTTGTCGATGCCACAATCGAAGCGATTTCGGTTTCAAATATTCGAAAATCATTGGTATTTTCAATCAGAGTGATAACGGAAGACCCGGAAAAGTCTGCCCTCATCGCAAACACATTGGCAGATCTTTACATCCAGGATTCCTTAAATAAAAAGTTTGCGGCAACGGAAGAGGCCAGTAGATGGTTGAGCATAAAAGCAGCTGAATTAAAGGTGGAGCTAGAAAATTCTGAAGCGGGGGTTAAAGGCTTTAGCGTGGACAGCCAGTTAATCAACGCTGATGCTTTGGTCGTTCTTTCCGTTCAACTGAAAAAAATGCGGGGCCGTATTTCAGATATGGATATCAAACGCGCAAGCTTAGAGACAGCTCTGGAAAAACTTAAACATGCTGTGCAATCCGGTGACAGTCAAATAATTGCCAAACTGGCAGGCAATGCACGG
>NVUU01000143.1 GCA_002402025.1 Candidatus Aerophobota bacterium | reverse complement strand
GGTAGTTGCAGCTTTTTAGCGATAGCAAGAGCTCCTTTATTATCGAACTGCTCTTGGATAAACACACAAAGAGTATGATGTTTTCTTGTGAGAGATAAGATTTTACTAATGTCTCGTGGGAGGGGGGATTTTCCTTCACACTCGATAGAAATCTGTATAAGTCCATAATTTTTGCAGAAGTAAGTTAGAGAAGGGTGAGATGTAATTACAGCGGAGTCTTTATATGGGTACAATATACTTGTAATTTGTCCATTTAAAGCAGAAAGCTTTTCTAAAACTTTTTTAAGATTTTTTCTATAGAACTTCGCGTTGTTTGGAAATTCTTTAGAAAGAGCGTCTGTGATGGTTTCAGCCTGCGTCATCATAAGAGTTGGGCTCATCCAAAAATGCAAATCTTCATGGTCATGACCATGATCGCGATCATGATCATGTGAGTGTGCTCCACAAGAGCCAAAGACAAAGTTGTCTTTGGTGTCATCTAGGATAGGAATACCCCGAGAAAGGTTTACAATTTTTAGGTTTGGATTGAGAGTTTTTAAAGAGCTCATGAGTTTTTTTTCAAAAGGCATCCCGACGCTCAACCAAAGTTTTGCAGTGTTGTATCCTCTCATTTGCTTCGGTGTTGGCTCGAAAAGATGTGCGTTGAAATTCTCAGGAACACAGACTTTTACCTGAACGGTATCTTTTGCGATCATTTCAACAAACGTTTGGTAGGGAGAGATGCTTACGAGTACAAGAGGGGTCTCATTTGTATTGCTTGGCTTAGAGCAAGAAGCGCATAAAGCAAGAAGGCATAGGAAGTAACTGAGGATACGAAACTTTTTCAACATGAGATTTGTAGGACTTTTATCTATAGAGGTTGCAAATTTGCTCAATATATCAGAAAGAACACTTTTTTCTGAGGATAAAATCGTGAATGTAATGAAAAAGATCAACAAGAACYCTAAGCAAGCCAGAGATGTCTGTAAGTCGCATAATATGAGCTAGATGGATAAAACTGGAGGGTTCTATAGCTCATAAATCGGGTGTTTTATGAGTTATAGAGGTCTTTTCTATAACTCATCCCGGGGTATTTCTTGATCTATAACTCAAATATCGGCTATATTTGAGTTATAGAAAGAAGGGCTATAGCTCATGGTTTGGAATTGGCAGCTGCCACAGTGGCCTCATTTCACGTGCGATGTGTCACAATTATCGCACCTAGATAGAAAATTTCTGCAGGGAACTGGAGGCGAATTTGCTGTCTTAAAGCATCTTGATGATAAGAAAAAAAAGCAATTTATTATAGAGATTCTTTGTGTTGAAGGTTTGAAAAGCGCAGAGATAGAAGGTGAAGTTCTAGAGCGTGAAAGTTTGCAGTCTTCTATCCAAAGACATTTTGGGCTTGGGAATAAGAAAGTAACTCCTCCAAAAGAGCAGGGCATGGGTGATTTGGTATGGTGTGTTTATGATACCTTTGCGGATCCCCTTACTCATGAAATGCTACATGATTGGCATAGATTGCTTATGAGGGGCGAATCTGAAATATCTGATATTGGCAAATATCGATCTCATGAAGATCCTATGCAGATAATTTCAGGACGTTACGATAAGAAAGAAATCTTCTTTGAAGCGCCTCCTTCTGCAGATGTATTCAAAGAGATGACAAAGTTCATTGATTGGTTTAATAGTCCATCCCAAAAGGAGTCAATTTTAGCGAAAGCTGCAGTGACACATGTATACTTTGAGAGCATACATCCTTTTGAAGATGGAAATGGCCGTATAGGACGAGCTCTTGTTGAAAAGGTACTATCACAATATTTGGGACATCCGACTTTAATAGCAGTGTCACAAGTAATCACAAGAAGGAAAAAAGAATATTATGCAGCTCTTGGAGCGTGTAATAGAACACTAGATGCACAAAACTTTGTGATGTTTTTTGCAGAAATTATTGTAGAAGCACAGAATGAATCACTATCGCTGATCAATTTTTTGATGACTAAATCAACAATTATGAATGAGCATCAAGATCAAATGAATGAAAGGCAGAGTAAAGTTCTTATAAGAATGTTTAGCGAAGGCTTAAAAGGTTTTTCTGGAGGATTAAGTGCTGAAAACTATCTCGCAATTACTAAAACATCCAGGGCTACAGCAACACGTGATTTGGCAGAGCTTGTAGAGATGGGCGTATTGAACAAAACAGGTGAACTTCGACATACTCGTTATTGGTTGAATATCGATTATGGAGAAATATAATTTTATAGAGATATAAGAACCTAATCACAAGAAGATTAAGCTTATAAAAACATCAACCTATTCGAGTAATTTTAATCTCTAATCTATTTTGAGTGTTCCTGGAGGAGTGTCCGAGCGGCCGAAGGAGCACACTTGTAAATGTGATAAACATTTCGAGGGTTGAATCTCGCTTCCTCCGTATCTCATTGAACCTAAAAGAGATACACGCTACGACATTGGCTCTAAAAGTGAGTTTTATATCAATATATTGTTTGATTTAACGGTTTTGATCATTTATATCGTTAAAAACCTTAATACGATTGTGTTTTTAACGATTTTATTGATAAAAGCGACAGCCATTGGTATAATCAATAAAAACGAGGGTATTTCATGGTTAAAGTTTCTAGTGTTTATAAAAAAATTGATGGTCTTCGAGCGAGATATTATAAGGCAGCTCTTGGTAAAGAACACTTACTGAAAATTATTGCTGAATCAGAAATTTCAGAGCATGTATATAATTCCAATGCTATTGAAAATAGCACTTTAACTTTAGAAGAAACAGATAAAATTTTACATCAAATTGATTGTGATAGATTTATTTCTGCAAGAGAAATGTTTGAAGCAAAAAACTTAGCGAGAATTGTTTCTTATATAGAAAAAAAAGCAAAAGAGCGGGAATTGAATCTTAATGTACTGCTTTTTTTACATAAAATACTTCTCTCAAACATTAATGACGATATATCGGGAAGATTTAGAAAAGGTAAAGAGTATGTACGCGTAGGAAGCCACATAGCTCCAARTCCCAAAGAAGTGGTTGATCGTCTTGAAGAAATGTTAGTTGAATATAATTCAACCCCATCTTTAAACATTATTAAACGTATAGCTAAATTGCATCTTGTTTTTGAATATATCCATCCTTTTTGCGATGGTAATGGTCGTATTGGTAGGTTAATTATGAATTACTTACTTATTAGAGAAGGTTATGTTCCTATTAATATTAAATTCAGTGATAGAAAAAATTATTATCAATCTTTTAATGAATTTAATTGGGGTAGTAAATCTGCTATTATGGAAAAAATCGTTGGTAAGGCACTTACTAATAGTTATTACAAAAGATTATCATATTTGGAAGATGGTAAAATTGTTTCATTATCAGATTATGCAAAAAACAAAAAACYTTCTTATCCAAATTTAATTAACAAAGCCAAAAGACAGACAATAGAAGCTTTTTTAGAAAAAGGAGAGTGGAAAATTGCTCTATTATAAGCCTCTCTCTAAAGTCTACAGCGAGTATTCGCATTTTCTTCATTTCATAAATTGTTTTCATAATCGTTTCCTCCTTTTCGCTTTCTAGTGTTAACAAATTTGTTAACTTAAGACATGTGAAATGGTGATTTTTAAAATAATTTCTATATTTACAGGGGGGCAGAAAAAGCTTGAATTGGTTGCAGTCGGATCCGTCATTTTAAAGAAGCCTGCCATTCTAAAAAACACCTTTGTAATACTATTAGGCATAAATAAGCAGTCTATTTTACTTGTGGATCACAAAAAGGGCGCTATCTTGGTTTTCTCCAGGAGGGCATGAATCCGAAAGAGCATCCTCAATACTGCAGACATATAAAGGCATTCTTTTGTCGCTCTTTTGATGTTTGCATTGTAATTAATTCACCAATATAAAATAGTTAAGACATAGAAAGGTATGCGATATGGGTTCTTTTTTATGTTTATATTGTATCGATAGGGGAATATGGGATCGATTGCAGGAATAGGGAAAAAAAGTAGGATAAGGTTGGGTAAAGTGTTGATGCAGTGCCCGTCTAATTTAATAACTCCTGAGAAAGTTATAGAGATTCTCAATATTTCACAGATTCAAGCAAAAAGGCTTTTACAGTATTGGGTAAAGAACGGATGGTTGCACAGAGTTAGAAGAGGCCTTTACCAACCCGTTCCACTAGAGGCAAGTACTTCCAAAATAGCAATTGAAGATCTTTGGGTTGTAGCACAAGAATTATTTTCGCCTTGTTATATTGGTGGGTGGAGTGCGATTGAATTTTGGAACTTGACCGAACAAATTTTTCAAACAGTACTAGTTGTAACCTCTCGCAGATTTTCTAGAAAAAATTTCGAAGTTAGTAAAAATCGATATATTTTGAAGAAAAAATCTGAAGAGCATTTTTTTGGACTTAAAAACATATGGAGAAATAAGGTTAGGGTGAGAGTTTCAGATCCTTCTAGAACGATTATAGACTTATTGAATGATCCTTCTCTTGTTGGTGGGATGAGACAAGTTATTGACTTTTTCAAAGAATATTTAAAATCAGATCACAAATCTTTAGGAAAGCTTTTAGAATATGGCGATAAAATGAAGAATCGTACTATTTTCAAACGTTTAGGGTTCATTTTAGAGGCTATACAACCTCAGGAGAAAGATATAATACAAGAATGTGAAAGACGTATAAGTAAAGGGAAATCGCAGTTTGATCCACAGCTAAAAGGATCTAAATCCACTACGAAATGGCGGTTGTTCATTCCTTTGGCCTTTTGTAAATTAGATACGGAAACATTATATGATTGAAAAATTAGAACTTTTAACTCTCGCAAAAGCAAGGGGAGTACCCGTAGCTACTTTGGAAAAAGATTACGTATTGGGATGGTTTTTAGCAGCAATACAGAAGCATTCGAACTTACTGGAAAATTGGATATTCAAAGGAGGAACCTGTCTTAAAAAATGTTACTTGGAGAATTATAGGTTTTCTGAGGATTTGGATTTTTCATTAATCCGGCCAAATCAATTCGAGATACGTTCCTTTATGGATAAACTGCGTAAGGGTTTTGAGCGTGAGTTGTTTGAA
>NVUU01000142.1 GCA_002402025.1 Candidatus Aerophobota bacterium | reverse complement strand
TATGATCTTCACAGCTACACTTTGTGCGAGCGATAGTGAATGCCTGATTAAACATGATAAGTCCTGGCCCTGATTTCGCCATTGTTACCCAATACGGGCTAAAGGCTTCCAGAAAGGCTGCCTTTTTTGCATCTTGCGGAGTTGCAGCAGCACTGATTATTCATGTTCTCTATTGCGTTACTGGAATGGCCTTTTTTTTAAACTCCTCTCCAAGAGCTCTGCTTTTGATCAAGTTTCTAGGTAGGATATATCTTTCTTACCTTGGAATAAAATCTATACTTGGGGCGGCTGAAGATGGTTCTCATAAGGAGATAAAGTTAAAAAATGCTTTTGCAGCAGGCTTTTTTTGTAATCTTTTAAACCCAAAGGCCTCAGTGTTCTTATTAAGCCTTTTTTGGATTTTTGCAAAATCCATGAATACGCTTGCTTCGAAGTTTGCCTTTGGTATGACGATCCCAATGCTTGCAACCGTTTATTTTTCCTTTCTGTCCTATATAATTACCCATCCGAAATTCCTGCCTTTTCTGCAAAAAAGACGCAAATATTTCATCTGGGTTATGGGGGCTGTTATTTCTGTAATTGGAGTGGTTGGAATTATTTCGGCTGTTTCAGGATATATCAAGCTTTAGAAAGCAAAGAATGGGGCAAGCAGGACTTGAAACCTGCGACCAACGGATTATGAGTTTTTATTTGACAAATGACTCAACAAGTGACGACTTAGAACAATTAAAGAAAAGCGAGAGTTGTCATGAGTTGTGGCCAACTGTACCAAATAAGTGCATCAAATTTCAATTGAAGATTCTACCGAACTAGAGTAGGGTGACCTCCTTTTATTTGGAGGACTTCATGAAGCGCTTTTTTCTTTTCATTTTTATGGTTGCATCTATTTCCTTGAGCGCAAATAACTATCGTACAAAATCTGAGGGAAGCTTCACAAACTGGAATCAAAAGCGTTTGCAACTTCTTTCCTTTTTTCTTCCAGCTAACCCAGTTATCTTACAAGCAGGTGGACATTATGGAAATGAGACCATTAGCTTTGCAAAACAATGGAAAGAAAGCAGAGTTATATCATTTGAACCCAATCCACATGCTTTTCAAATCCTATCTTCTAAAACTGAGAATATCAGCAATATTCAAATCTATAACCTTGCCTTAAATCACAGCTCAGGAAATGCACCTTTTTATGTTTGCCATGGTACTAAAGGTGCGGATGCAGCTTTCGAACATGCTAGCTCTTTATTAAAACCCTCTCAAAATATGGAAGTTCACTATCAAGGACCGATTATTGATGTTGAATGTGCAGTGCTTGATCAATGGTGCTATGAAAATTGTATAGATCACATCGATTTTATGTGCTTGAGTCTACAAGGGTCTGAACTTCAGGTTTTAAAAAGTTCTCCTCAGACTTTAAAGAATGTTCGATGTATTGCTGTTCATACCTTTTCTTTTCCCTTTCGAATTGATACCACGCAATATACTGAGTTGAAAAACTTTTTAGAGTCGTGCGGATTTCAACTCTTAACGCATTGGTATAAGGAAGGATTAGATGGCGATGCCATTTTTGTAAAAAAACGTTATTTTTTAAACAATGCGACTCAGGATTTTCTGGATAATCATGAAATTAATAGAAAATATCGGAGATATTACGAGCCATTCTTTAAAACGTATTATGATTTGGATGACGATGAAGATAGTATTAAAAAGATTCTTAAACAAGGTTTTGTTTATGAAGGAAATATAGGATTGATTCTTGAAGAATTAACAAAGTTTGGTTCTGTTGCTCTAGATATAGGGTCTCACATCGGTGTGCATACGGTTACTATGTCGAGAAAAGCAGGGGCTCAAGGAGCGGTATTCGCTTTTGAACCGAATAAAAAATTATACATGGAGTTGTTAAATACATTAAACATCAACAAATGTGAAAATGTTATTTCTATTGCCAAGGCACTCAGTGATTTCCCTCAAACAGTTGTTCTAAACAATATTTGTATTGTACAAGGTGTTGATGAAAGCATGTCTGGAGACTTAGTAGAAACGATCACTCTGGATTCCCTGAATATAAATAATATATCTGTAATAAAAATGGATGTTGAAAATTATGAATACTATGTTTTAAAAGGTGCCAAGGACACTATTTTAAGAAGCAAGCCTGTGATTGTTTTTGAATGTTGGATAGATACGGATTATGAAAACAGCGGTCCTAAGAAAAAAGCTAATTTCGATCGTGTCATGTCTTTAATGGAGTCCTATGGCTATGAAGTTTATGTTATTTACGGTAATGATTTCATAGCTTTTCCAGTTGATGTAACTGGTAAATTAGCTGATTACAAAAAGAAGTTCAAAAAACTAGACGTCAATAATTTTGATCTAGGTTGCTAGTAGTCAGAGTTGATTTGTTTTCTGAGAAAACAGAATCTCTAGTTTTAATGCTTGAGAAAATATAGATTTTTTTTAGATCGTGTATCGTTTTTGAACTTGTTTGCAAAATAAGCACTTAATGCCATAAAGTCCCCCCACTAAACTTTGGTTAGGAGTGTATGTGCTAAAACGTATGATGATGTTTGTTATATTGGTTTCAGGTCCTCTTTTTACAGAACCTAGCCCGGAGATATTTCAATAGATGGGTATTATAGGATTTATCTATTCCACTATCTCAGAACCTTAATCTATTAATCGGAGCAAGTTATTTAAATGAAAAAACTGTTATTTTTAAAAATATTCGCGACTATTCTCCTTCTTTATGCTTTTCCCCTTAAAGCTAGCAACCTCAAACAGAAAATTGGTTACATATCATACCAATCCACAAATATTGGAGATGATATCCAAGCTATTGCCACCAAAAACCTTTTACAAAAAAAAGGTATCCCCATAGATCGACAGTTTATTTCTGAATTTAAGTACCCCGTAGTGCTCCCTGTGGTGGTGAGTGGTTGGTTTATGCATGTAAAAAATGATATTGGCAGACACACTTTTCATAATCGCAAACCTAAAAAAATTTGGCCCCCTTCGCCGTATATTCACCCTTACTTCATATCTATCCATATAACAGGGGGGATGAGAGAATCCTTAACTCCTGAAGGGATCGCTTATTTTAAACAATACGCCCCCATTGGAGCCCGCGATTATGACACAATGAATTTTCTGTTAAAACACGGGATTCCGAGTTATTTCTCAGGTTGCTTAACTCTTACCTTAGATAATCCCTATGACAACCAAAGRAATGATGTGATCTACGCCGTTGACATACCGAAAGATTACGTTGATTACATTAGGTCACACACCTCTTCCAAGGTGGTAGAGATCACCCACGCCGTCCCCTCATCAATCGGAAAAAACAACAAAGAGCGACTAAAGTATGCAGAATCTTTATTAAATAAATATAGAAAAGCAAAATGCGTAATCACGGCTAGGCTACATGTAGCAATGCCATGTTTGGCCTTCAAAACACCCGTTCTATTTTTTGGGAGTCCTGGAGGTAGGTTTGATGGACTTGCTAACTTAACTCACCACTGTCAGTATTCAGAATTTATTAACGGAGAAGTTGATTTTGACTYGGACAATCCACCTGCAAACCCCGAAGATTATTTAGAAATACGAGATGCGCTTATTGATAGGATGTCTAAATGGATTTCTGAACAGGGGGCTTTACCTGCTCATAAATAAGCTAAGTTGGCCATAATAATATCAAGAAAAAGATATATCTGATTTTCAAGATTTCAAGTTTGTTACGTAAACGTTCATTCGTGTAACAAATTTGAAACTGGCAAGTGTACCGTATTTGTAATGAACTCAATATGTAGCAATCTTTGATTTTTGTTATTTCAAAAGTTTGGGAGTGTCTAAATCATCACCTTACTGCTATGTGTCCTGACGGTCAACGGAGCTAATGAATCATGCAGAAAACAAGGGGACATTACATGAGCGCGAAACTTGTTAGAAAAACGCTCTATTTTCCAAGAAACTCGTGAATCACATCGGGATGGTTCGCTACTTCATTTACGACTATAATCGTAAGAGAGCAAGTCTACTTTAAACTTTTTCTGTTGAAATAATCTTGCATGAATATAAGCATGAATTTTAAGATCGCGAAATCTTGAATAGAAGGGAGGTTCGCATGCACAAAATACTTACTTTTTTTTTAGCAGTCCTTTTGACGGCTAGAGTTTTAGGAGCTCAAGAGTCGCCATTTAAATTTGAAGGGATTATAGGTAGTCGCTGTGAAAGCATTGAAAACATGAACTCTATGGCAATTTTTTTTATCCCATACAATCCTGTGATTGTGGAAATTGGGGCCTACAGCGGGAAGGGCACTGCTACGCTTGCTAGGATCTATCCTTACGGGACGATATATGCTTTTGAACCACAACCAGAAGCATATTCTCAGTTAGTTGAAAATATGAAATCCCTTACAAATGTTACTCCTGTAAAATTAGCTTTAAACACATTCAATGGTTTTGCAAAATTGAATGGTTCTGGTACCGGAGCTTCGCTTCTCTATGATAGAACGAATAGATCTATGAGCCAAAAGGTGCCTTGCATGACTTTGGACGATTGGTGCTATTCCAATGGGATAGATCATATAGATTTTCTTCGTATAGACGCCGGAGGATTTGAATGGCAGATCTGTAAGAGCTCGCCACGAATACTAAAAACCGTAAGTGTTATCGTTATTAAAACACATGTAGGTCGGGTAGAAAAGCCTATTGTCAAAAGCTCTAAACTAAAAGAATTATTGAAAAAACAGGGTTTTACGCTTCTTTCTCACTGGTACAAGGTCGNAAAAACTGGTGAAGCCGTATTCGTTCGAAAATGTATGTACGACTCAATCTTTAACTAAATATAGGTAAAATATTATGTCTAAATACTTATGTCTAATTTTTCTTTTTGTACAGTCTTTTATACATGCTGAATTGGTCGATTACCTCAAGAAAGCCGACGGTAAAGGAACCAACCACAACATAAGAAATATAGATTTTATCTATATGATTAACTTAGATAAAAGGCCTGAAAAATTCGAGTTATCCAAGAAGCAATTAGATAAATATGGAATTACACCTTATCGTTTTTCTGCAGTAAATGGATGGGAGCTGCCTATTGAAGCAATCCATGCTGTTGGACTGAAATATCAGCCAGGAATGACTCCACTTTT
>NVUU01000141.1 GCA_002402025.1 Candidatus Aerophobota bacterium | reverse complement strand
ACCTTGGGAAATCCCCTCCATTGTACTTTTGGAAAGACCAATCTTCTAACGAAATCGATCTGCTAATTTACAACGGGAGAGAATGCTTCCCCGTCGAAATTAAACTATCTCAGTCTTTTCATTCAGACTATAGAAAAATCATTACGCGTTGGTTTACATACAACAAAAATCCCGCAAAAAAGGGCCTAGTCGTTTATTGTGGGGAGCATCCAGATCAAATAAATGCAGAAACACCCGGCATTCCTTGGTATATGCTTTAACTAGATTTTGATCTTTCCAAATTCATTGAATAAGCAAACGGAAGCGTTCAATCTTGGGACTTATAAATGTCATGAGGGATATCTTAAAGAAGTGGCCAGAACTGGAATCGAACCAGCGACACAAGGATTTTCAGTCCTCTGCTCTACCAACTGAGCTATCTGGCCGCGAAGTAAAGCCAAAAACATAGTGTGTTTATGGTTTTTTCGCAAGCGATTAGTTTTAAGTAACTCTAGTTAGTATTATCTAGATGAGGAACGCGAATCGATGTAGATCATATCTTTGATAATATTCACAGACTCTTTCACCTGAATATCATCTGTTCCATAATCATCTTCTCTTGCAGTTCTCTTCTTTTTGATTTGTAGTCTAGCTCCAGCATCCTGCCCATTGATTTTACGCATGAAAGCTTGAAAATTCTCATCACGTGCAAGGCGCTTTTGGCTATTTGTTTTTAGAGTTGGAAGCATCTTTTTCCATTGAGTTTCTTCCACATGGAAAAGGCTCTGATACTTCTTTTGGAAGTTTTTATATTGCGACTTCTCTGCAAAAGCTGTTTCAAAGTCTAGACTGTCTGCAGAAAGTGGGTATTCTAGGTATTTCTCCCCTATACTATAGGGAGCAAACTCTGTAGGCACTACAATATCAGCCTTCACCCCTTCTATCTGGGTAGAGCGGCCCGAAATCGTATAATACCTTCCAACCGTCACCTTGAAGTAGGATTTTGCATTTTCTTCTGTAACAGTCTGGTACTGCATAGAACCCTTACCGTAGGTTCTTTCATCTCCAACAACTACTGCAACTCCATAGTCTTGAAGCGCCTGAGCTACAATCTCCGCAGCTGATGCGGATACTTTGGACGTTAAGAGCACAAGAGGCCCTTGATAGTGCACTCTACCATCCAAATCCCTCATATATCGGATCTCACCATCCGAATATTTCGAGATCACAACAATCCCTTTTACGATAAAGAGACCAGCTACCTTCACAGCCTGTGACAAGAACCCACCCGAATTCTGACGCATATCAATCACAAGACCGTAAATAGGCCCTTTTTCTTTAAGTGAATTGATAGCTTCACGAAGATCTCTTTCCGCATTTACCCCTTCTCCGTTGTCATAAAAGCCCGGTAGTACTATTTTTCCAATAATGCCATCAGCATAAGGCTCGTAAGTATATGAAAGTCTTTCCTCATGAAGTACAATTTTTTCTCTTCTAAGCTTTACCCTTACAGGCTTTGAATTCTTTTCATTTTTGACAAGAAGCTCAACTGTAGATCCTTCATCTCCTCGAAGGTGTTCTAGAACTTCATCAAATGTAGCTTCCTGAATGTTGAAGTTGTCAACTGCAAGCAGAAAATCACCAGATTGAATCATACCAGAACTATAAGCAGGACCACCTGCAATCAGGTCTGAAATATAAATTCCATCCTCTCCTTCTTTAAGAACAATTCCAATTCCTTGGAATTGCTTCTTAAGAGAAGTTCTCAATTCTGACGCTTCTTCGGTGCTATAGTATGCCGAGTGAGCATCCAAACTTTTAGTGATCGATTTGAGAATATGAAGAACTTGATAGTGCTCTACTGTCTTTGGATCATGCTGAAGACCTTTCTCATCTGCGAAGTAGTAAGTACTTTCAAGTCTTCTTAGCTTTTTCTCATAAAGAGCTAGGATTTTTTCTCGTCTATGCTTTGAAAAAGGAGCTCCAGCTTTTTTTTCTCTAATAGCGAGCATCCTCATGAATTTGTATTTAAGCCTATTTTTAAGGTCTTTCTCAGTCTTTGGAACAGCATCATCGAACTGAACTTCTTTAAAGCTTGAAAGGTCCACGATGGCAAGCTCTGGAAAGATTTCGTTTCTGATTCTTCTGTGCCGAGAAATAGAGCCTTGGATCAAATCATTCGCTTTTTGGTAAGTATCAAAGCGGTCTCTTTCGTATTGCTTAGAGATTTTATAAATATCTTTATTGTCGAGGTTGAGAAACTCTTTGGTTTCGCTACGGAGCAAGTAAATATTATCTGGATCGAATTGTTCAAGATAGATTTTTAAAGATCTTTGGATGATTTTTCCAGAAAAGTTTTTGTTCTCAATATGGTAAGAAAATATTTGCTGCATATTCTGACGAATATTCTGATATCGTAAATCTTTTTCAGAGTATCCGTTTGATGGAAGCAAACAAGAAAGTGCTACACTAAGCGCTACAGTGATCTTGAGAAACCGCACTTTATACCTCGCCCTATCGTGTGTTTTTAATAATCCTCTTAATATTCATTATTATCATGAATGGTATTTAAATTTAAAATTAATAAAAATTAATTTTTATTAACCTTTTTAACATTAAGCTTTAAAGTAAAATAAAAAAATAAGTCCTCAATTTATGATGGTAAAAGCAAGAACTAAGATATTATGATTCAAAGTATTTGAGTAAAATTCCAAGAGAGTCTAGACTGGGTGTTTTCTCTTATTTATAAATAGGACTATTGCTGCATTTGCATGCTATCCATCTTAGAGAAATGACTTTGCATTTATTCATCATATAGCTATAGTTCTTGCATGATGAGAATTTTAAAATTTGGTTAAGGAGAAAGGCCCTTTATGCCCACAATCAATCAGCTGGTTAAAAAGCCTAGAAAATCAAAAGTGAAACGCACTAAATCCCCTGCTCTGTCGAAATGTCCGCAGAGACGAGGAGTGTGTCTTCAAGTAAAGACAAAAACACCAAAGAAACCGAACTCAGCACTACGTAAAGTAGCTTGGGTAAGACTCTCAAATGGACAAGAAGTGATTGCCTACATCGGCGGAGAAGGCCATAACCTTCAAGAGCATAGTATTGTTCTTGTGAGAGGTGGAAGAGTGCCTGACCTTCCTGGTGTTCGTTACCATATCGTTAGAGGAGCACTTGACTGCGCAGCAGTTAAGGATCGTAAACAAGGTAGATCTAAATACGGGGCTAAAAGACCTAAGTAATTACCAGTTAGAAGGAATATATTATGGCAAGAAGACGTCGCGCGCAGAAAAACAAGATCGCAGGAGACCCTAAATTTAAGAATTTAGTCGTTGCGAAATTCATTAATAAAATCATGCAAGATGGCAAGAAGTCTACAGCTAGACGCCTTGTTTACACTGCAATTGAAAAATTCTCTCAGAAAGTAAATTCTGAAGATCCTTTAGGAGCATTTGAGCAAGCTCTCGAGAATGCAAAGCCTTCACTAGAAGTGAAGTCTCGCAGAATCGGCGGAGCGACCTACCAGGTACCTATCGAAATTCATGCAGACAGAAGAACCTCACTTGCAATGAAGTGGATCATTCTTTACTCAAGAACAAAAGCTGGTAAAGGAATGTCAGACGGACTCGCTATTGAGCTTGCTGACTGTTTCCAGAACCAAGGTTCAACGATCAAAAAGAAAGATGACACTCATAGAATGGCAGAAGCTAACAGAGCATTTGCACACTATAAATGGTAAAATATTAACAGAAGTAGCGGTAAAAGGAGCTCGTAGACCTCAATGGGAGAGAGACCGAAAGAAGATCAATTAGAAAATGTAAGAAATATCGGCATCGTGGCGCACATCGATGCTGGAAAAACCACATGTACTGAACGTATCTTATTCTACTCAGGTAGAGTACACAAGATCGGGGAAGTGCATGAGGGTGCTGCCACAATGGACTGGATGGAGCAAGAGCAGGAGCGTGGTATCACGATTACCGCTGCTGCAACAACAGTATATTGGGACAATCACAAGATCAACATCATAGACACTCCTGGACACGTAGACTTCACCGTAGAAGTAGAAAGGTCTCTTCGAGTACTTGACGGAGCTGTCGCAGTATTTAGTGCTGTAGATGGAGTACAACCTCAATCTGAAACTGTTTGGCGTCAGGCTGATAAATACGAAGTTCCTCGAATTGCATTCATAAATAAAATGGATAGAGTCGGAGCTGATTATTTCTACTGCATCAAGAGCATGAGAGAGAAACTCGGCGCTAACGCAATCGCTCTTCAACATCCTATCGGAGCTGAAAAAGATTTCCTTGGAATGGTCGACCTCGTCTCCATGAAAGCTTACATATTCAAAGACGAAACCTTGGGTGCAGAGTACGAAACTACTGAAATCCCAGAAGGCATCAAGGACAAATGTGAAGAATTAAGAGCTGCTATGCTCGAAGAACTTGCAACTGTGGATGAATCTGATGAGGCGTTCATGACAAAAGTTCTAGAAAACCCTGAAACACTTACAGAAGACGAAATTCATCGCGTAATCAGAAAGGGTGTTGTTGCGAACTTAATCAACCCTGTTCTTTGCGGTACAGCATTTAAAAACAAAGGAATACAGCCTCTTCTTGATTGCATCACAAAATGGCTGCCCTCACCTATTGATAGAGGGGTCATCAAAGGCATGAGCATATCTAAAGAGGATACAGAAATTGAACTGGAGCCAAGCGATGAAAGTCCTCTAGCAGCCCTTGCTTTTAAAGTTGTTACAGACCCATACGTTGGGAAACTCACTTTTGTGCGTATTTATTCGGGTAAGCTTCAGAAAGGCTCTACTCTTTTAAATACCACTAAGGAAAAAAAGGAAAGAATWWCARKNACYTNTWGANAAWGMAMTCNNATCAAWKWWMNARATNNCKTGATSAATTCTTCACTGGCGATATCGCAGCTTGTATCGGACTAAAAAACACGGGTACAGGTGACACGCTTTGCGCAATGAACAATCCTATTCTCCTTGAGAAAATGGAGTTCCCAGAGCCTGTGATTTCTATGGCGATTGAGCCTAAGTCTAAGCCAGATAGAGAGAAGCTATCAGTTGCTTTAGGTGCTCTTTCGGAAGAAGACCCTACATTTAGAGTATCCACAAACGAAGAAACAGGACAAACCATCATCTCAGGCATGGGTGAGCTTCACCTAGACATCCTGAAAGATCGGATGATGAGAGAGTTCGGAGTAGAAGCAAATGTTGGAAAACCTCAAGTTTCTTATAAAGAAACAATTACTGCTGCTGCAACGTCTGAGACAAAATACGTTAAGCAGTCAGGTGGTCGCGGTTAATATGCTCACGTTAACTTAGAAATAGAACCGAACGAGACTGGAAAG
>NVUU01000140.1 GCA_002402025.1 Candidatus Aerophobota bacterium | reverse complement strand
GTCTCGTGTATATTTGGAATTAGATTCCAAATATACACGAGACGGAGTTGCCTGGATCATTTAAAAATGATGATCCACTCTTCTAAATACTCTCTCTTTTTCTATGCAAAGTAGTCATAAAATCTGAAAAGAGATATACCTAAAAGAGATCTACCTAATGCTTTAAATGAGGAAATACCTTGCTACGCATCTTTTCTATATTTGTTTTCTTATCAGCACTTGGCGCCGGCGCCTACTACATCCAAACAAAAAGGCCCGAGGTCAAAAACAAGATCTTTGAATTCGTAAGCTCTGGGCAGTTCCACACCCTAGAAGCTCGGTTCACAGCAAAACAGATCATGGAGATCAATAAAAAAGATCTTCTAAAAGATGATAAGCATAAGTTCTTAGAGCCTACACTGAAGTTTTTCCCCTACCTTCTTATGGAAGTAAAATACACAACAGGAACTGATCGAACAGGAGAAGGTGTCATCTTGTGGGATCTCACAGATGGCGAAATGGTTTTAAACACCAAAGAGTGGGATAAAACCCACGGCTTTGGAGACTGCATCAGCTCTTCTACTGAGCGCTACGAATTTAAAGTCATTAACCTCCTCTCTGATAGAGGCGACGCCCTTGAAAAAGAACACATCGCAAGGATTTTACAAATCGAAAATGCCGTACTTGATCTTTGGCTCGATTCTTGCAAAAAGAAAAAACTCATTGTTCAATCTGGTAATAGCTATAGGTTGCATTTCCAAGACCCAAAAATCCATGTAATCCCAGAAACGCAACTGCATGATCGCATCGTTACAAAGTCTTATAAAAATGCAGAGCGCGTGCCAAAACGCTTTTCTTCAACGCAGATTAAACGCATTTCAGAATCTGCTTTTGGAAACGACTTTGCCATACGCACCACTATGGATGTTTTCCTTCCCGTATATAGCATCACAGTCCAAAACCCAGATGGCTCTATGCACACAAGTTACTGGAATGCATTAAACGGAAAAATTCTTTCTAAAGGCGCATATATCCACTAGAAGAATCACACTTTATTATCATTTATTCTTTTGCTAGGATCACAGGCATAAAATAATCATGCGGTTTTAATGAAAGTTTCAAAGCTTCTTATCTGTCTTATTTTTTCCTCTTGCTTGCTGTTTGCAGAAAGAGAGCTCACAGACACAGGCCACTACGTACCTTATTTTGAAGGAACGATTTTAGAGTTCAGCTCAGCAAACCAGGACGCTGGTCAAGTCAGCCTTCAAACATTTCTTTTTTCAGGGGCTTTTTACGGGATCTATGCTAATGACTGGTCCATGCAAACTGGAGATCACTACGCTATCATCAATCCCCAAGTGTGGGGATACTATGGCATTACTAAATACATGCAATTTGAGTGTTCAATAGGATCAACAACAACCTTTTTCAAGAAAAAAAACACAACACACTTTGGCGATGTTCAAGCAGGATTTGGATTCCAATTTATGTGGGAAGAAAAAGGAACGCCAAAACCAAACTTGCGCTTTGTTGTTTTAGAAACTTTTCCAACGGGTGCTTATGAACATTTAAACCCTCATTTTCAATCTAATGATGCGACAAGTTTTGGCTCTTACCAAACAAGTTTAGTCTTTGTTGCAAAAAAGGACTTTTGGACGATCCCAAATCATGCTTTTAACATCAATGTAAGCCTTGATTATACCTACTTCCATAAGACAAACATCCAAGGTGTGAACATGTACGGCGGCGCTCGCAACACAAGGGGTACTATATGGCCGGGCGACACTCTGATGTTTACCTTCAGTACAGAATACTTCTTCATACAAACACCCACTTTCGAGTTTGGTTTTTCAGTAGATATGCAATACATCGCAACTTTCACAAAGAAGTTCCGCGGGTTCAAAGGTACTCTTTCAAACGGGGGGGAAGCATTCATAGAGCATAAGGCAGAAGATCTATTCACGATCTTGCCAGCTCTTGAGTTCGCCTTTTCGCCCAACCTTGCCGTCTATATAGGGGGCTTTTTCTCCATAACTGGCAGAAACACCAACTCTTTTGCTCAAGGGGTGATTTCTGTTGCTGGTTCATTCTAGGGCATAAGAAAAACCGATAGAATCGTAGCTGAAATCTTTAGAGCTGGGCTTGAGGTACGAAGTTAGTCGGATCCGCTTTTTCTTCACCCTATCTTCACGAGAAATATGTCTAAGCGACTTATATACAACCATATGATTTAAAATAATCATTATAACGGGAAGTGGAATAAATAACTGAGTTAGGCATAATGAGCAGTATTTCTATTGAAAGGAACTCCCCTTCAGAAAACACTAACTTTGAAGATCATGATACATCAAACACAGATGCTTCCGATACCTATGCCAAAGGCCCTATTCGTAGAGCTATCAATAACATCGGTGCCATTTTCCAAAGGGAAGAGCATAAAAAGCCACTACTTTCTACCCTCTCTTTTATGTCAAGAAACAACTTCTTTTGATCGCACTATAGCAATTGAGTTTAAGAACTTTTTTAGCAAATATTTAGAGGCTACTTCGATAGACTTTGGCTTTCTTAAAAAAAAGCAGCAACACTCACTTAGTAAAAGTGAAAAATTTTGCAATTTTAGAAACGAAATAAATAAATACAAAGAATTGCTTCTAGATCCACTATTTGACGGCTCTTTAGAAAAGAAAGAAGAAATGCTCAATGCAATATTCTTATGCCATCATATTTCACAAGAGATGTACTTAGATAAGAACTACGCACTATATAACAAAAATCGCTTAGTCGAATTTGCAGAAAATTGCAATGAATCCTGTTCACAAAATGAAAACGGTAGTAAGAAGCCAACAGCTGTGTTTTTTGTTCATGATTTTCTTAAAACACATCAAAACAACSMTRWSYATAACGCAAGTGCCATAGAAAGTCTGTGTAAAAGGATCAAAAAAATTAGCGAAACTCATCACGTCGTGGTTAAGCAAATTAAATCTTCAGAAGATGCTCTTAAACAACTCCAAGAGATTAAAAGCAATCGCAAAAGTTGTAAAATAACTGATGTTATTTTTTCCATGCATGGGTCACCTAGCTCCCTTTACATCTCTGAAAAAGATCATGGAAAAGACCTTAATATTTCATCTGTGGTTGAGGATGCAAACATCTACCTAGATGCATGTAGCACAGGGAAAAAATGCTCTTTTGGGATTTCATCATACGCAGCAAAACTGTCTAAAAGACACCCTAAAGCACGTGTTTATGCGGTAGATCGCACTATGTATGGGATATTCTGTTCCCAACAGAAGATCTAGAGCCCTTTGTAAGATGTACTCTTAGCACTTCTGTAGAAGGGCAGGTTCAAAGGGTTTTTGCCAAGATCTTTAGAGCTGGACACGAGGTATCAAGCTAATCAAAAAACCCGTCTTACCCATACCAGAAAATATCCAAAATACTTACACACAACACGTTAAAAATTAGCCAAATGTAAAGAAATTATTTGAATTTCTTTCGGATTTATGCTATAATAATGATAGGATTAAGTATTTAGGCAACATTATGACAACAGGAATACAAGATTTAACAGTTTTAGGCCCTCAGGGGCTCGCTCTACCAGAAGAGAATTTCATATCTGGTATCGCTACAGGTCTCTCTGAGATTAAAGATTCCATGGCGGAAGTCTTCGAAAGTGCTATCAACACCATTGGAGACCTATTTGGTCGTAGGCGCGAGGTACAGAAAGACACCTCCTCTTTTGCATATCAGCAAAGTACTTATATGAGATTTCATCAAATAATTGAACATGGAAAAACGACTCTTGAACAACTGCAAAAATTTGGAGTAGATCCAGAAAAAATTCAAGCTCATTTAACTTCTAAATCCTTTTTGAATCTAATTCATCAATTACGGAAAATCGGAACAGAACAATTTGCCGGCTCACTGCTTGATAACCTCCTTACCTACTACGCAACACAACCAGCACCACCAGAAAATCTCCATTTAGAGAAACTCTTGAACATATTTGAAGAGTTCATTCCAGATTTTGATTTTAAATTTAAGCCAGACGAAACACCGCTTGAACGAAGAACTAAAGTTATGACGAAGCTTAAGGGACTACGTGTTCAGTATTCAGGTAGAGTGACAACGTTTCTTTGCACAAATGATGAAAAGGAAATGAATGCTATTTTTCTACTTGGATTGCTGCAGCACAATACATGCTTTAGTATACGAGATGGAGCAGAGAATCTGGATTCACTTATAGAACTTGCAGAAGGCTGCAGAAACAATACTTTTGATCCTACAAAACCTACCTTTGTCTTCTTTTTACACGATTTACATAAAGAAGGAGATAACTTTGCTATTTATGGCCCTTCTACAACAGAACATTTCAAAAAAACAATACAGAGGTTCAGTAAAACACATAATGTTGTTGTTCATAGAATGAAGTCTGGAGAAGACGCAAAAAAACACCTGCAATCTCTTAAAAGAAAGCACGGGCAACGAATTACCGATGTTATGATCGCAGCTCATGGTAACTCTTCTGGGATGATGCTTTCGGATACCGAACATTCAGGAAAAATAGACTTCTCGAGTGAAATTGAAACAGATGGTCGTATCTATCTTTTTTCATGCAGCACTGCAAAAAGGACCACATCTGGAGACAGGCCCTATGCTGAACTGCTTTCAGAAGCACATCCACATGTAACCGTCTATGCWCCACCAGAAGTAATCCAAAGACTAACCATTCAATTCCCTTATGGAGACGAAAGGCCTTTTGTACGATTCACGACAGTTAGAGAAGAAAAAGGTGTCGAAAAGACAGAAAGAATCTTTGCCAAGGTCTTTAAAGCTGGTCGCGAGGTCCCAAACTAACCCTAAAATCCAACACTCCACACCTAACGCTATCTAAACTCCTTATATACAAAACATTACAAGCCAAGCAATGGTGTAAAGAAATTATTTGAATTTCTCCTGAATTTATGGTATAATGATAATAGGATTAAGTATTTAGGCAACATTATGACAACCATTTCACCAACACCTTCTACAGACTCTGCATACGGTACTGATACCGTATCCGATCCAGGCAGCCCTGTTGAARTAGCTCCAAAAGAAGAATGCTACACAGCAGAAGCTCTTGCCGAAATCAAAGAGCAACATCACAACCTCGCGCGTGGTCTCAAAAGAAGTATGCTTCATCACTTAAGAAAATCCGGCTTTTCAGATCGCATGATAAAATGTATCTTCAGAGAACCCGCATTCAAAGAAATGATCGCTCATTTCCACGAACTTCCCGCTGGAACAATACCTATCAAAGCTATAATAGAGTTCCTAAAGGCTTATTTACCTCCAGGAAAAGGAGAGAATACTCCTGCTGCAAAAGCAGTAAATACTTTTATGAAGAAATTTCTTCTCTATGAAAATGAAAACTCGCTTCTCGTCATTGATCAACACGCCGCCGCTGAGCGAATTACTTACGA
>NVUU01000139.1 GCA_002402025.1 Candidatus Aerophobota bacterium | reverse complement strand
AGAACTGACTGGAATTAAAAGGCTTAGTTAAGAAATAGTCTGCTCCAAGCTCGAGTGCTGCGTTGTAATTTTGGATCATGCTAAGGGATGAAGTAATCACAACGCCAATATTTCTGTGATTTTTATCGGCTTTTAGCTTTTTTAAGATCTCAATACCATGTATTTTCGAAAGAAGGAGTTCGATGAAAACTAACTCAGGCTTAAAGCTTTCAATTTTAGTGAGACATTCGTCACCGGAGTCAACTGTCTGAATATCATAGAGTTTTGCCGAATCGGACTTAAAGATCTCTCGAATCGTGATTGAAGAAGGGTCTGCAATAAGAATTTTTTTCTTACCTGTCTGGGCCATGGTGATTTTCGATCCTCTTTCTTTGTACATATAACAAAATGCAAGAAAAACTAAAATTTTTTTTGTGGTTTTTGTTAAAATAAGAAATGACGGCGGAGTGAAAATTGATGGGGTTGGGGTTTGTCTTGTACATGCCCTTAGAAATTTTATCAGAAGTGAGTTACTATGAGAAAAAAGTTACAAACTGCTATTTGCGCTCTTAGTTTATTTACGATAAACGGGATAGCAAATGAATACGTGTTCAATCCGCGACTCAAAGTGCATCATTTTAATTCTTGTGCTTCGTTGAAAGAATCGCAGCGTCAAGAGAGTGGAAGTATGCTCTATCCAGAGACCAAGGAAAGCCTAGATCGATTGCCTCAGTATTTGCAGCTTTATGTATTTTTGTTGCTTGATATGTATTACAGACCAAGTGAGGTGTCTCAACTCAACCGATATTTAGAAGATGTTCGGATTAAAACTATACAAAACTTCCCAACCAATCTTCTATCTCTTACACAAGAATCATTTTTCAGGCAGATCCGAGTAGAATTTGATGTGGATTTCAAATTCAAAGGAATTCGATATCCAAAAGACGAGTTGCCGCCTGAGCTGAACTTTAGAGCAAGAGAAGCACTGCCGCCAGAAGGGTTTGAGGCGGGAGAGGTGCTTTTTAGTACGATACCTGTGCATCCGCACTGGAATGTTTTTGCAAAACTTGGTCTCTATGAGCAATGGGTGTCTGAATTTATTAGTTATGAAAAAATCCATGGTATTGAAAACACTCTTTCTTCTATGGAAGACTTTGAAAATCGATTCAAAGGCACTATGAAGTATGGCATGGGTCTTAAATGGATGCATGAAACAAAAGCAAAGCGCAAACTATCCCTTGAAGCCATGCTTGAGCAAAAATCACATAACGAATGGATTTTAAGAGAGTCTCTACTTTCCCATAAAGGGTATTCAGGAATTTTGTTCGACAATTGGAAATTTACATTTACGTTTGACTTCTAACGAGAGTCGCCTTGTTGTCTATTTGCCGCTGCAAAACAAAATCCCGACATGATTCCAAATAGAATCCCGAGCACAAGAAATGTTCTTTGTTGAGACGTTGTCATTCCGAAAAAAAAGCGATCAAGAGAAGATGTGTTTTCATCAGATAAGATCTGTGATACTTCGTCTTTATGCTTTTTTTGCATGTAGGAAGAGGTTAAGGAAGATCCTACTCCAAATATTGTCAGAGTAAGGAATACATATGCCATGATAAAAAAACGGATGATTTTTGTTTTGCAAAATTGTTCGGGTGCTTTCATATTAGAGATCCTCAAAACCTGGTGAATTCATAAGTATTTTTCTTGCCCTACTACCATCTTGAGGTCCAATGACACCTCTTTCTTCAAGCTCATCCATAAGGGATGCAGCTCTTGCGTAACCGATCTTCAGTTTTCTTTGCAAAAAGGTAGTAGAAGCATTTCGAGAAGTAAGTACTATAGTTAGTGCGCTATCATAGAGGGCGTCTTTTGGTGATTTAGAGGCCTCGTCGAACATTTCCTCTTGTGCAAGCTGATCAAATGATTTAATCAAATAATTCGGGCGATCTTGCTTGCAATGGTATTCGATAATCTTATTGATGTCATCATCGCGAATAAAAGATCCTTGAGCTCTGATCAGCTGAGAGCTGCCTGGAGGTATGAAAAGAAGGTCTCCATTTCCWAGGAGAGTTTCTGCTCCGTTTTCGTCAAGAATGATTTGAGAGTTGATTCTTGAAGAAACTTTGAAAGAGATTCTTGTTGGAAAGTTTGCTTTAATCAGTCCTGTGATGACWTCMMYWGATGGTCTYTGRGTTGCMAKKATMARRTGKATMCCWRMAGCTCTTGCCATCTGAGCTATGCGTGCAATAGGCGTTTCAAGGTCTGTAGATGAGGTCATCATCAGATCTGCAAACTCATCAATGATTGCAACGATGTAGAAGAATTTTTCAGGGATCTCCATCTTAAGTTCTGCTTCTTCTTCTTGATTTATGACCCTTGTGTTGAATGAGGTGATGTTACGGAGTCCAAGACGTTTTAGTATTTCATATCTTGCTTGCATTTCTTTGACAAGCCATTGCAGCGCTGCATAGGCACCTTGAGGTTCTGTAATCACAGGTGCGATCATGTGAGGGAGTTCTGAGTAGGAACTAAGTTCTACTTTTTTTGGATCAACAAGTAAAAGCTTTACGTCATCTGGTTTGTTGTTCATTAAGATGGACATCACAATCGTGTTGATACAAACAGATTTTCCAGATCCTGTTGCTCCTGCGATAATGCAGTGCGGCATTTTAGTAAGATCGCATATCACATCTTCTCCAGAAACAGTTTTTCCAAGAAGGATGGGGATCGTGAAATTTTTTCTCTGTTGTTGATAGCGAGAAAGCATTTCTTTAAATCCAACTTCTTGTGGATATAAAGAAGGCACTTCTACACCGACGGCAGCTTTACCTGGGATCGGTGCGATGATACGGATGGATKWWGYTTKAMKKTYAAGAGCGATGTCATCTTCGAGTGCTTTAATCTTTTGCACCTTTACGCCGACTGCAGGATGGAGCTCAAACGATGTAATTGTGGGACCGCAATTAATTTGTCCCACTTTCGCTTCGATTCCAAAACTTGCTAAAGTATCTTCTAAGATTTCCGCCTGCTTACGTAGCTCTCTTTTTAAAGAAGGCTTGTCGATTTTTTTAGCAGCAGTAAGAAGGGATGCAGGAGGCAGTTTGAACTTTACAGACCTTCTTGTCTTCTTTGGTTTTGGAGTTAGATCATAAGGGCTTTTTTTTACAGGTCTCAAGGAGTCTTCCCGTTCATAGATAACTTTTTCTTCTACGGGATCGTCTTCTGAAAAGCCTGCATAAAAGGTATCAGCACAAGAGGGTTCTTGCCAGAGGAGTTTAGATTCGTGACGAACAGGGTTAGCAAGAGCTTCTTCCATCTCATCGTAGGGGATGTTTCGCTTTTCTCCTTTAAGAGGGAAAGGTTTAAAGCTTTTACCAACGATTATAAAAAACTTGCACATGCCTTTGTATGTGACTTTAATATTTTTGAAAAGTTTTACAAGGCTTAGCTGCGTGAGCAGGATAAAAGCGATGATACCCGTTAAACTAAAAGTGAAAAATATTCCGATATTGCTAAGCAAGTTTTTTAGATTGTAGATGGGAAGATCTCTATAAAGGTAATAGAGAGGGACGCCGCCAAGATTGTATCTTGTGATTGTCATGTAGTAGGGCGTTTTAAAAGTAATGGTTTCCGAATATACGTGGGATTGAAGAAGAGGATTATGAACGCCGTAGACTTCTGAGTAGACATTAAACAAAAGACATAGGCAAGTAAGGACGATTCCAAAATACACAATTCTCATCGTAAAGGCGGGGACTTTTTCTGAATAAAGAAGTCTCCATCCAACCCAGCAGCTAAAGCATACAATGAAATACGCGCCAAGACCAAAAAGCCAGTTAAGTGCAAAAGCTATGTAGTATCCGATGAGACCAAGGTAGTTCTTGTCAGCTTCTGTATGAAAAAAGCTGATAAGGCTTGCAAGGACTGCAAGGGAAATAGCGAGTATAAGCAACCCCTTTAGCTCAGGGTGTTTTACAAACGTTTCTTTTTCTTTTTGTTTTTTTTTAGTTTTTTCTTCCATTACAAGCGTAAATTTTGGGGTTATCTCAACTCAAGGGTATAGATCTTGATATTTTTTGGATAACATATTTTTCAATTGCTAGTGGAAAAAATTAAGAGAAATGGGGCGAACGACGGGGGTTGAACCCGCGACCTCTGGAATCACAATCCAGCGCTCTAACCAACTGAGCTACGATCGCCATTATGAGTCTAAACTTTTACTCTAAAAAGACTTTTAGGTCAATGTTTTGCTACTTAATGAGATCGAATGCTCTGTGGGATAGTAAAGGTCCAAGTCCATTTATGCCGCTTTCCATAAAACAAGAGATATCCTCTCTTATGCGGAGAAGCTCATTCCTTGCTTTTGGGGAGTTGGGCCCATTTGGATTTCTCTCTGCGATTTCAAAGTGAGTCTCGATCTGTTCTAGAAAAGAGGCGTAGATCGCCTCATTTGGATTTATTCTGTTACCATAACTTTCGATACGATCAACCCTAGACATACAGACTCCTTCTTTAAGAAAACTCAATCTGTAATCTATAAGCAACTTTTTATCAATGTTTGAAATGTTCTATTTCGTAAAAACAGAATGCTCAAGTTGAGGAACCAGATCGTTTCTTCCTTTAGATATCAAATAGCGTATCTCGGCAGAGAAAAAACCTACTCTCCTTTTTGCTCTAAGCTTTTCGAACTGAGAAGAAGATTTGTTATTAAGGATATTTTGGCATTCATTTAGTTGAGCTTCAAAGTAATCAGGGCTATAATGCTGCACTATGTATAAAGGTACGACCGGATTTGAAGGAGCTATTTTCATGTAAGATTCCTTTAATTAGATGGACTTATACGAACTATATAAGCAGCTACAGCTGAAAAGCGCTATGATTAAGTAGAGCAGCAAGTTTCAGGCAACAATTCCCAGCCTGGATTTCTGCGTGAATATCGCCCTTTACCTGGAGGAGTTCTACATGTACTTTTGAAGCATCTGAAAAACCCATGATTGGGTTATCTCGATAAGCGATGAGGTCATTAATTATACGACTGAAGTGCTGGTGATCATGTCCTGATGGTGAAGGGAACTGGGGATATTTCTGAGAGAAAAAGAGAGCGGTGGTCATTGTAGATCTTTTTTTGTGTAATAGTTGATATGTGAAATATTAGTCGTTTTTGGAAAGTATATTAACTAAAAAGAGCTTTGTTTTCAGCTTTAAAATAATGATTTATNSATSMWWTTMRRMGKATAMMWRCANYWAWWWTAGAGARGSTNTARAKYKWWANYRWWKYYGYAGNRYATMGNKWWMTRGMKGCATGAATATTTCGGCAAGACACCGCATCCCCTATGGAGTAGATCTAGAGGTAAAATCATACTCGCTATTATTGCCCGCAGGGTGCAAAATAGGCTGATGGGCCAAGTGTCCCAGTTGGGACATGCACTTATCCTATTGATATTATTTATTAATTCATAAAAATTTGAGACTTGTTGAGGTATATACGAA
>NVUU01000138.1 GCA_002402025.1 Candidatus Aerophobota bacterium | reverse complement strand
TCGACATCTTTGAACGTTTCGCTATTTATCGGTTATAACCTGTTTGCTGCAGCGCTTGCAGCGTGCACAATCAACTTCCTTTTTACGCTTGGAGAAGAGCTTCTTTGGAGAGGGTATCTTTGGGAAAAGCTAAAATGTCTTGGATTTTATAAAGGATCAGGGATTATTGGATTTTTATGGGGCCTTTGGCATGCGCCGATCATTCTTTTCTTTGGGCATAACTACCCAGAGCACAGGCTTTTTGGGGTTTTGATGATGATTGCTTTTTGTGTTTTATTTGCTCCTATTTATACGTATCTTCGTATTAAAGATAAGTCTCTTATGGCACCGACGATTCTCCATGGTATGACAAATGCCTTTATGTCACTTGCTCTTGTGTTTTTCCCGGGTGGAAAAAACATCGTTCTTGCTCCTCTCGGATTCGGAGGACTCATTGCACTTGCGATTGTGAATATTTATTTCTTCAGAAATAAAAAAAGAAGAGCTTCACTTAAATAAGCTTGCTCTTTAGTTTATTTCAACTGATCTGAGTAAGAGTCATACTTAGGTATACAGTTTGTTTCTTTAATAAGAAAAAGAGAGCACATAAGTCCTATCAAATAGCAAATCGGAACGGTGATCAAGGCAATCTTGTAGTGAGCTACCGTATAGATATGGACGCCGTTTTCTGTTTTCCCATCCCATAGTTTGCTCAGGATAATTCCAACAAGGGGCTGCAAAATAGCGCCTCCAAGAACGACCGCCATATTATTAAAGCCCATAGCAGTAGAGATGACAGAACCTCTTGTTATGTCTTTTGCAACGGCAAAAGTGATGATCTGTCCCGATGAAGCGGCTCCGAAAAAAAGTAGCAGAACAAAAGCGAGCCAGTAGGGGACATTAGGCAAGTACAACATAGCAAGAGAGGCAACAAGCCCAAGAAATGCACAAAAGTTTAGTAGTGGATTCCTTTTGCCAATTTTATCTGACAGCCATCCAATAACAGGGCTTGTGATCGAGAGTCCTATCCAAATCATAGAAGCTACAAGAGCGGCTTTCGTATTTGGGATGTTGTAGTAGCGCATAAGGTAGGGAACTCCCCAAAGTGCTGCGAAGATAGCAACGGGGGACCAGCTACAAAAAGCATACAGCGCTATCCACCAAGATTGTCCTTCGGAGACAATAGTCGCCATGCTTTTCAAAAAGCCCACCCTATCGTGACCTTTCGATTTTTCCGCCATCTCAGGAGGATGATTTCTAATGAAAATCACACACAAAATAGAGAGCAGGATGCCGATATAAGCAATGTATGAAATAGTTGAGCGCCAGCCGATATCATTCACAGAGTAGGAGAGAGGTAAAGCTCCACCCATAGCGCCCATTGCAGCTAAGAACTGTGTGATTCCAACCATAAAAGCAAACTTTTTTGCAGGAAACCATCTTGCAATAACAGTAAGCACTCCAACAAAAGCAAATGCAGATCCAAAGCCCATGAGAAAACGGCCAATTGCAAGCAAGCCTACTGAATGAGAGTAGCCGAAAAATAAAGCTCCTAAAGAGCACATAAGAGCTGCAGCTGTGACAAGAGCTCTTGGTCCAAAATAATCGTATAAAACACCAGAAGGGACTTGCATAATGGTATAGCTGTAAAAGTAAAAGGAGGCCATGATCCCAAGGGTAGAGGCTCCAATATGAAACTCGCTCATGAGCTGCGTTGTCATAATGCTTGGGGAGACTTGCAAAGCCATCTCAAAAAAGAGGAACAGAGCTGTTAAGCCGTAAATGATGATGGCAAATGTGTTGCGATGCTTTGCAATAATGTGATGTTTCATAGGAACAGACCTATTTCTTATAATAATTGCACCATAGTAAAGAGGTTATTCTTCTTCTAGAACTTTATTAGTATTTAAAAAGCACATACAATCCGCATCACTTTTTATTTTCAACCGAAGGTTTTTATGCGCTTATTGATTGTTTCTATTTTATTTTCATTCGTTACATTCTCATCTTTTTGTGAAGAGAAGGTTCTAAAGGCGATATTATTCGATTACCAAGGTGTACTTTCCAGATTTGAAGAACAGCCGATGTTTGATCATGTGGCAGACTACTGGAGTATGCCAAGAGAAAAGATGANTGATCAACTTGCTTCTTATAAAAAAAATCTTTCAGGCAATTTTAATAAGGAAGACTTTTTAAACTATGTGGCCTTTAAAGAGGGGATAGCACTTGATGTTGACTACAGAAAAATGCTTGATAGCTATTTAGAGGATCATCTTATCTACGATCCTCGGATGGTAGAGCTTGTAGAAACCCTCAAAAGCCGAGGCTATAAAGTAGGGATTTTAACAAATCAGGATTTACCATCGTGCAAAATTCAGGAAAAAAAGGATGATTTTAGCATGTTTGATCAGGTGTTCTTAGCATGCTATCTATCCTATGGCAAACCCGATCGTAGGATCTTTGAGCATGCTCTTTCGACACTCGATATAAAACCTGAGGAGTGCCTTTTTATCGATGATACGATGCTACATATAACTGCTGCCAAATCACTTGGAATTAGAGCCGTTTTTTTCTCCATCCATGATGAGAGTCCTAATAAAATNNWAMRAWYRAWWSRWKCWTYRKWGTMGTKKWRRYWKYWWWYTRWWTATWSRAAKCYKGCTWKKAMGYYRSYKKYSTMKWYYWSCKKMKCTTYMMRRTYSATTTTTTTCTTGCTTAAATAATTTACCCTAAGATAAATTAATGGAATTTTCCCCCAATAATAAACCCAATTTCCAAGAGATAGTATGTCTGAGACTCTAATAGAGATTAAAAATGTATCTAAAGTTTATCAAATGAAGGGTAAACGAATTAAAGAAGCTTTAAAAAAAGTTTCTTTAAACATAAATAAACAAGAAGTTTTTGGGCTTCTTGGAGTCAATGGTGCGGGTAAAACAACACTTTCCTCGATTTTAGCATCGCTACATCCACCAACAAATGGAGATGTATTATATCAAGGCAAGTCTATCTATAAGCAGCTTGTTCCTTATAGAGCCATTATAGGGTTTTGTCCGCAAAAGCCTAACTTAGATGCGAGCTTAACAGTAGAAGAAACACTTGTTTTAGCAGGAGAGTGCTTTAGCCTTTCCAGAAACGAAGCAAGAAAAAGAAAAGATGAGTTAATTGCTAAGTTTACTTTAGATTCCTATGCCAAGTCGGTAACAAAGCAACTTTCAGRTGGGTATAAACAACGCTTCTTGATAGCAAGAGCGATCATGCATAGACCCAAACTTGTGATCCTAGATGAGCCGACAGTTGGTCTCGACCCTCACATCAGACATCAGTTGTGGGATGTGATAAGAGAACTTAGAGCTGAAGGAACATCGGTTTTATTAACAACGCATTATTTGGATGAGGCAGAAGCGCTCTCTGATAGAGTATGTTTTATCCATGAAGGAGAAATTAAAGTGGTAAGTACTCCTGAAAAGCTTCTTGCAAGTTATCAAGCAAAAAGTCTAGAAGAGGTCTTCTTGAAATTTGTAGATCAGTCAGAAGCGGAAGTCTTTTCAACGAAAGAGGAGGGAGCAGATGTTTAATGAGATGAGGATTTCATTTCCTGTAATAAGAACACTGCTTAGAAAAGATCTCTTAGCTTATATGAGAACTTATTTAAGCCATTATATTGATACGGTTTTTTTACTTTTCACAGTGATTTCTGTGTTTGGTTATTTTATGCCGGAGCTAAATGTAGGTGAAAGCTTTGGACTCTTTTTGTTTATTGGATCTGTTGCAGGTCTTGGTCTTTTTCAGATTACAGAAAGAGTAGGAACGATGGTTGCAGATATCGAGGGAGATAGAACGATATCGTATTTGATTACGATGCCGATCTCTTCTTCGACAGCGATTGCCTACCATGCCGTTATTTGGTCAATATATAGTGCAATAACAGGACTTACCATTATTCCAATTGGAAAGATCCTTCTATGGAACCAGTTTGATTTAAGTCATTTCCACTACGGGAAATTTCTTTTAATCTTTGTGGTAACGAACTTGTTCTTCGGGTTTTTTGCATTATTNATAACAAGCATTATCAAAGGTCTTCAGAACCTTTCAACTCTCTATTTAAGAGTACTGAACCCGATGTATATGTTTGGAGCTTTTTTCTATAAGTGGTATGCGCTTGAGAAAATCTCTCCGGGTCTTGCTAAGCTGACTCTTATCATTCCAATGACATATATCATGGAAGGTACGAGGGCGGCGGCTTTTGGCCAGGAAGGATATCTTAACTATTGGACCTGTCTTGGAGTTCTTGTAGTTCTAACAGTTGTCCTTGGTTCTATTGGTATCCGCGTACTCAAAAAACGCCTTGATTGCGTTTAGTCTTTTTTGTGCCTGTAAGCGATTGCGGGCACATTTTCTTTTTTCAACAGAGTAAAAATTTATGCTTTCTGTAGCCATACTTAGCGCTATGGAAAGTTCCTTTCTTATGCGCTAACTACAACAGCCAAAATACGAAATCCGCTCTTGTAACCTTTATGATTTGGATAGGACTCTCTATCACAAGTCCTATTATCGGAAGATGATCAGGCAACCATTGGGAACCTGATCTCGTATGGATTGTTGTTGATCGATAGGGATTTTAGTGCCGTCTAGAGATAGGGTCTCTAAAAAGGTACATTGGGAAAGATTAGGGAGTGTAGTGATTTGAGTATTATGTAGATCTAGGCCTCTTAAATTAACGAGTTCTTTAATCTCTGGGGGTACTAAGCGTAGATTTTTATTTGAAAGGAGGAATAGTGCTCCTATGGAATCCAAAACAACTCTGTTGCTCGGATCATAGAATTTAGAAACCACCTCAGCAAGAAAGTTGATATCGGTGAGTTTTTCTTTATAATGCTTCATTTCTTCGTTTGTCATCCCCCAACTGCCCTGAGCATCATAGTATGCCGCTAAACACCTAGTAAAAAATATTCCGTAAGATTCCTTAAAGTCATCATGGAAGGATCTTTCAAGCGTTTCAAGATGCTGCAACATTTCACTCAAAGTAAGCCCTGCGTAATCGCAGGTATCACCTAAATATTCACCAAGCACATCTTTGAGTGCGTTATAGATGACACTCTTCTTGTTTTTTTCAGAGCCGAGAGTACTAGCAAGTTTTCTTTCCAATGCTGGAAGACAAACTTTGTTTAAAAAAGAGTTTTCATTGGAGGCGCAATAGTTTTTGAAAGTGTTTATAAAAACGGAGGCTTTCGTGGGCCCCGGAAGAACAGGTTCATCTAGTTCGACTGCTTCTAGATAGTTTAAGATATTCCTAGCATCTAGGAAAGGGAACGTTGACATTGATATAGAGTCTTTATTTTGTTGAGCTAATTCCAATTTCTTTTTCTTTACCGCGACTATAATAAAATTGTCTTTTATTTCTTTTATTAGTTTGGGAGGAAGGTGTTCTTTCTTTCCAAGAGCCGTTTTTGAAAAGGCTTCTAACTGTGGAAAATAAGTACGTAAGTTATAGGGAATGTTAT
>NVUU01000137.1 GCA_002402025.1 Candidatus Aerophobota bacterium | reverse complement strand
ATTTGTCCAAGATATTTCAAAATCTCATCCAAATCCAGCCCCTTATGATTGTCATGGGATACGGTCACTACTTGAATACCAGCCATTTCTGAAAGTATTGCCCGTTTCCCGATATCTGCTGCACTGGAGCAGAAAATGAGTGTTGGAGCAGTAGATTCAAGATGAAGAATCTTTGATTTGAGGGATATTTTTAGAGAACTATCCTCTCTGGGTTTGAAAGTTTTCACAAATGATCAGGCCAAGGGGATTGCCACGCAATTAGGTTACAGGCCTGAGTATGTAGCAGAGGCCTTGTTTCATTTACTTGGTAATGACTGGGTGGTACGTATAAAAAAAGGAGTGTATGGAGTAAGTGTAAACTCGGGACTTGGATCTTCGCCACACGAGTTTGAAAGAGCGATGTCGATTGCTCCTTTTTCAGCAATAAGCCATTGGACAGCCATGCACTATCATCATATGACACAGCAAACCCCAAATATCGTTTTTGCTTCCACCTCTGATAGGTGCCCAAGAGTTTGTGGATCATCTAAAAGTATGTATCACTTTATAAAAGTGAAGAAAGAAAAGTTTTTTGGTATTGAAAATATCTGGATAGATGATGCTCAAGTGCAAATAACTGATCCTGAAAAAACACTTCTAGATGGTTTGATTTCACCTCAATATTGCGGTGACTTCCAAGAGGTATTTCATGCTTTTAAAATGTTTGGTGATCAAATTAATGTAGAGCGCATTGTTGAATATGCGTTGATGTTAGATCACGCAACGATAAAGAGACTGGGATGGGTGCTGGATGCACTTGGATACAAAAATAGGGTCATCTCTAAACTTTTGAGATTTCCTATTAAAGGATACCGTAAGCTAGATGCATCTGCTCCTGCAAAGGGTATCTACAACAGTAAATGGATGATCCAGGAAAATATAGGTAGTTTATGAATTATAAACCATTAAGAAGACAGCTTGATGAAATTTGCAGAAAGACGTCAACGCGTCTTGATGTGATTCAGCAAGACTATTTACTAACATGGTTGCTTTTTGGAATTTATCAACACGAAGACTTGAAAAACAATCTAGTGTTTAAAGGAGGAACAGCTTTAAAAAAGTGTTATTTTGGAGAATATCGTTTTTCTGAAGATCTTGATTTTTCTGCAAGAAATGATGCTCCGTCTGCTTCAAGTCTCTTTCGCGCGATTTCCGAAACTTGTAAAGAAGTGGAAGGGAAAATGAATGAAAGTGCGCAAATAGCTCTATATGTAAAAAGATACTTGGAAAAAAGTCCTCATCCAAACAATCAAGAAGCTTTTACAATTAGTGCTCAATTTCCTTGGCAGCGTCAACCGCTAACAAAAGTAATGATAGAAATATCGAGGGATGAAGTAATTCTCTTTGAGGCTAAAACTCAACCTTTAATGCATACTTATGAGCAGGAAATAGAACAAGAATTGCTCGTGTATTCTCTTGAAGAGATTGTTATCGAGAAGTTGAGAGCGATTTTGCAACATACAAAGAAAATTCACGAAAGAGACTGGAGCCGCTCTCGAGCGAGAGATTACTATGATCTTTGGCATATTTTTAGAAGTTTTGAAAATGATCTTGTATTTGAAGATATGCCCACTTTATTGCGAGAAAAATGCTCCAATAAGAACGTTGAATTCAATAATGTTGATTCATTTTATGATCCAGTAATGATTGAAAATGTTTTAAAAACTTGGGATAGATGGCTTGGTCCTCTGGTTACAAACCTTCCGAACTGTACGCAGGTATTAGATGAAGTAAGGTTGAAAATAGAGAAGTTGTTTACGAGTATAGAGAGTAAAGTATAAGTGAATGTGTCCATATTTGTTTTGTTTACTTTTTGCTAAACGGTTGAATTCATAAAAAAACAGTCTTATAAGGTTAAAAATATACGTTTCTCTTTACTTCTTTTTTTGTTTTTTTGCACAATGGCTAGCTTAAAAACTTTGCGCAGCTAAGAGAGTAAAGATGTCAAAAAATATCATTCAATTTTTCMAAAGCTCTAGGCAAAAACTTTGTGTTGTTTGTTCTTTTATTGTTCTTTTTTGTATTACAAGTTGCTCAAGCGTGCCATCAACAGGTTATATCATTGCACTCGATCCTTCTTGGTTTCCTTTAGATATGCCGCAGAAAGAGCCCTATATCTTAGCTTTTACAAAAGAGCTTCTTCAAAAGATTGGAGAGAAGAAGGGAGTGACTCTAAATCGTATTACAGTGAGCTGGGATAACCTTCTTGAGGGACTTAATAAACAAGACTATCAAGGTGTCTTTTCTATGATGGAGCCTTATCTATTCAACTTAGAAAAGTATGATTTTTCAGATGTTTACCTTCAGACAGGACCTGTTGTTGTGATGAGAGAAGCTGCAACAAAATCAGAAGCCAAAAAGCTTTATGAGAGCGAGATAGCAGTTTTTTCTACTGCTCAAGAAAACATCCTTATGCAAATGTATCCAGATTCTCTTATAAGGATGTACGACTCGATTCCGAAAGCTTTGATGGATGTTGCGACAGGGGTTTTAGATGGTGCTGTTGTTGAATATTTAGAAGCAGTTTCTTATGTTACTGATATTTATAGCGGACAGCTAAAGATCGTAACAAAGCCTCTAACGGATGAGGGGATCAAACTTCTGACTCTTGCAAGTCAAAACAAAGAGCTTGTGAAAATCTTCAACGAAGGTCTTCATGACCTTGTTCGTGATGGAGACTATGAGGACCTCGCGAAGAAGTGGCATCTAGCTTATTGAGCTTTTTTCATGCCATTTGGTAGGATTCTACAGCGATCAAGTTCGCTATATTCTGTTCTTATTCTACTCAGCTCTTCTTTTGATGGAGGGCAAGTTTTTAAACCCCAGAGTTGTGTTGCATAGTTACGGATAGACTCATCTGATGAGAAAAATCCCRTACCTGCGATATTATTGAGAGCGAACTCCGCCCACTTTTCTTTGTTTAAATAGAGGTCCTCTACTTTTCTGTGAGCATCGTAGTAGGACTGAAGATCGTTCAATACTAAATATTTGTCAGCAGGGACTGTTGCAGATCCTTCCATGAGAGTTGCATACAGTCTGCAAAGCGTTTCATGTTCTGCTTCGTTTTCAGTAAGTGTTCCATCGCGTAGTGCTTCGATAGCCTTCTTAATCATAGGATTATTATCGACGATGTGGGAGGGATGATAGCTTTTTTCTTCTATCATTTTAGTATTTTCAGATGAGTTTTTCCCAAATAAAAAAGGCCACCACTTATTTGTAACGTGCTGACGCATCTCAACATTTGCTCCATCGTCTGTTCCGATGGTGAGAGCTCCATTCATAGAAAGTTTCATGTTGCCTGTGCCTGATGCTTCCATGCCAGCTGTTGAGATTTGCTCAGACAGATCACATGCAGGGATGATTTTCTCAGCGTTTGATACGTTGTAGTTGGGGATAAAGATCACACGAAGATGCTCTCTTACAACGCTATCTGCAAAAATTTTGCGAGAGAGGCAGTAAATAAATCGAATGATGTCTTTTGCAATCTCGTAGCCGGGAGCGGCTTTACCTCCAAAAAAGATCATACGTTTTATCTTGCGAGAGCTTGGGTTTTCCTTAATCTCTTGAAAAAGGATCAAGGCATGCAAAGCGTTCATAAATTGTCTTTTGTACTCATGGAAACGTTTGATATGGATATCAAATAAGGCATCTGTTCCAAGGAACGTTGGGACATTTGGATCATCAGCCCCGGGTGTGTTATTCTGCGCTGTCAAATGATCGATGAGTGCTTGCTTGTTTTCTTCTTTAATTTTTAGAAATTCTTCTTGTGTGTCTTTGCATGTTGCATGTTCTGCAAGTTTTTTAATCACTTTAAAATCTGTGATCCAGCCATCGCCGATACGTTTTGTGAGGAATTCAGCATGTTTGGGATTACAGTAAAGAAGCCATCTTCTTTGGGTGACGCCGTTTGTGACGTTTGTGAACTTTTCAGGATACATCTCAAAAAAGTCTTTAAACATGGACTCCTTTAAGATTTCAGAGTGGAGAGCGGCTACACCATTGATATGGTGCGAACCGTAAATAGAAAGATGCGCCATTTTGATCTGACCGCCGTCGATGATCGCCATGCGTTTTTCTCTATCGTGATCTCCCTTGTATTTGGCTTTGACCTCATCTCTTAGATTTTTATCTAATCTTTGTATGATATTATACTGGCGAGGAAGAAGGTTTTGCATACGGTTTTCATTCCATTCTTCAAGAGCTTCTTTCAGAACGGTATGGTTTGTGTAGCTGCATACTTCTTGTGTTGTTTCAAAAGCGTCCTTCCAGGAAAATTTGCCGTTTTTCATGAGGGTTCTCATTAGTTCTGCGACAACGAGTGCTGGATGAGTATCGTTGATTTGGATCCTGACTTTATCTTTGAAGTTATGAAGACTTTTGTAGTGACCGAGGTGCTGGCTAATGATGTCTTGCAAAGAGGCTGACACAAGTAAAAACTCTTGTTTTAGTCTGATTCTTTTTCCAACTTCGTGGTTATCGTTTGGATAAAGYACGTCTGTTAAAGAGGTGTTTTCTGCAGCTTGGCCGAGCAGCCCTGCGTTATATCTTTGGAGCTGGAAGTTATGAGGGGATTCCTTTGTGGACCAGAGCCTTAGGGTGATGACGGAGAAGTTCGGTGATGGATTATAGCCTATGATAGGCAGATCGTAGGGAAGAGCTCTTACAAGTTCTTGGTCTACGATGTCATAGATCTCTTCATCACTGTCCTGGATTTTTACAGGCTTGCCGCAAAAGTCGACATTCACAGCGTAAGAGTCTCTTCGGAATTCCCAAGGGTTCTCTAANNGGAGCCAGCATTCTGGCTTTTCTATCTGGATGCCGCACCATATAGCTTGCTCAAAGATCCCGTATTGGTAGCGCATCCCATAGCCAAGTGCTGGGTATTCAAGAGTTGCGAGCGAGTCCATGAAGCAAGAGGCGAGTCTTCCAAGACCGCCGTTGCCGATCCCGACTTCGGGCTCTATGGACATGATCGTTCTAAAGTCTCTTTTCATGTTATGGAGGACCTTCTTCACAAGGTCCATAGCGGATATATTGGTGAGGTTGTTGCCAAGAAGCCTTCCTGGCATATATTCCATGGAGAGGTAGTAGATTTTCCGAGCGTCTGAGTGCTGGAAGGTATTTTGGGTGGCGGTCCAGTTAATCATGACCTCTTCTCGAAGGGCGAAAGAAAAGGCCTTATAGTACTCCTCATCAGAGGCAGTACCTGCTGTTTTCCCCATGGTGGTGATGAGATAGTGCCTGATCTTATTGATGACGCTTTCTGTCTGATATTCTATGTTAAACTCGTCCATATCCCTCTCGTATTCCCTCCATTTTGGTTTATCATAAAGTTAATATTTTAAAAATACCTATATAAAATTTTAATTTCACAGATGGTCTATATCTATTATTTTAAACGGAATACAATTAAATTTAACAAATATAATAAAGATTTTAATAGAACGATTTATATATTTAATTTGTTA
>NVUU01000136.1 GCA_002402025.1 Candidatus Aerophobota bacterium | reverse complement strand
TCCATATGGTGTCCTATCTCGCAAAGGACCCACAAGCGGTGCACCCTGAGATAGGAAAGAAACTCTTTGATCATCTAAAGAAACATGCTCCTAGGAGATACGTTCTCCAAGTGGTACCCGAGAATGAAGCCGCAATGTCTCTTTACAAGAGTGTGGGTTTTATGAAACACACAATAAGAAGAAAGAAAAAAGGCGGCACCGTATCTAAAATGGTTCAAATGGTTGCAGACTATACAAACCGGGAGAAAGAGAGTGAACTCGCTCTCAAATAACGAGATTAGAATTTCTGAAGTTTTGCATACTCATTGAGAAGCAAGTAGATGTACTTCAAGACATCAAAATAGCCCAAGTTGTTTTCTGCAAAACCTGTAGCATTCTTTGCTATTTGCTCGCACTCTGCTGGATGCGATTTCGCCCAAGTGATTTTATCTATTAGATCGGAAAGGTCTTCTTTTAGTGGTATGTAGTGGACGCCCGGCTTTAATCCAGCATAGTACCACTGCTCATCACTTGTTACTTGTTTTAAGCAGGTGGAGTTCGAAAGCAAGATCCAATAAAGCCTTGAGTACGCGCAGCTGTTACCATCGATATCAAGAAGATACTTATGTTGAATATGCTCATCTTTAGAGGCATGTGCTCCCTTAAGGCGTTTTTTTCTCATGTGCTTATATACAATTGCATCTTGTATTTGGACAAAGTCTGAGAGTTTGGCATCAACAAGATCTGGATGAGAGCGAGATGCAAGAGATGCTATAGCCCTTGGAAAAGTGTTCCAGTTAGCTTCTGTATACACGCCTCCTGTAGAAGCGCCTCGCCAGAAGGCTTTTTCAATTTTGTGATCAAAGGGATACTTGCTCGAGGCAGTGTTAATTTCTCTATTGAGTAAATGGTAACCACGGACAGCTTCAAAATCAGGAAAAGCAATGACGTTTTTAGCGTTTTTATTTTTTGCAAAAGTCATGATAGGGGCTGCTGTGTCAAAAGAGATAGAATCTTGCAATGTCAGAATGAAGCAAAGATCTGGAAGCATTTTATGCGATGCTAGGCATCTTAGAGCTTTTGAGATAGGAGCATACCTTTCATAAAAGAATCGTTCATCACTCGCATTTTGGAATGTTTTACAGAATCTTTTGCAACGGACTTTGTTGTTTACTATTTCAAAAAACAAGACATGAGGGTCATTTTTAAATTGTTCTAGAACCGCTGTGAGATCGTTTTTAGAAAACCCTTTTTCTTTAATACATGAAAGGTCTTTTTTTATTTGCTCCATCATCCATGAGGGAGCAGGAGTTTGGATTTTACTTTGCAACTTTTTGCTTTGGGCGTTTAATGAGCTAAATAGCAAAAGAAATAGGCATATTAGTATGTTGTATGTTCGCATGTTATTTTCAACTTGGGGTATATCGATTTGTATTTTTCAATGAGTTCTTTCGATGTGGTTGTGATCTTATTTTCTGTAATGGAGTCTTCAGTCCCAAAGACAAGGTGCTTTGGTTTAACAAGAGTAAAATATAGCCTTTCTAAATTCTCATAACGATATTTTGAGCACCACTCACGTGCCATCTTTGAGAGGGAAAGATATTTTTCATAATTTTGATATACATCGAGTAGTGCATTTGTCGCTTCTACAAGATCGACATTGAAATTACTTCCAAAATCGCTTTCTACAAATAGTTCATAAACAGGGGAGTCAATGATTTCGCTTGCGACACTTTTTACAAGATGGCTGTTACATATCGTAGATTGAGCGGTATTGTCCGAGACTATACATGGAACTCCAAGGGCCATGGCCTCTCTTGGCTGGATAGAAAAGCCCTCTCCTTTAGAGAGACTAACATAACAATCGATGCTTTTAAAATTCTCAACATAAACATCCTTACTTACCTTGTTTATGTTGAAAGTAACGTTCGTGAGTTTTTCATCTTCGATCACTTTTTTAACAGCAGATATTTCTGTATCAAACCCTCTTCTTGCATTGATGAGCAGAGTCACGTCCTTTCTATTTCCAAAGGCGTTTGCAAAGGCTTGGACAAGTAGTGGGGAATTTTTTCTGTTTTCGCAAGAACTAAAGTTTGCAAAAACAAATGGAGAGTTGGGTTTTTCTTTTAATTTAGCATCAAAAAATGGATCTAAGTTGAGACCAAGAGGAATTACGAAGATGGGAAGGGTAACTCCAGAGTCTTTATAAACTTTAACATTATAGGGGTCAGGAACAACAACAGCATCAAAGTATTTATGAAGTCTTTCTACAAATACAGGAGAGAGCCTGCTTGACTCGAACATAGTGTAAGCAATACGTACCTGCTTTTCATAAGTTTTAGAAAAGGTTTTTATAAGAGATGCTTCAGGTTCCATAATAGTATCTTCATAGATGACAACTTTTCCCTGAGGACGATTTCTTCTTTTCAGAGTTTTGTGAAGATTTTTAGGAACATCCTTATAGAAGGTATCTCTAGTATTTTGAAAATGTACGTCGAATTTTTTTTTAAGCGTTTCGATGATCTCAACGGAATGTCTTCCAAGACCATCGGCCATGTCAACAAAACCTGCAACGGACACATCAGGTCTTTTAGTATTTTTATAGTGGTGTTGATAGAACTTGTAACAAACAAGCGATAGGGTAAGAAATATACATAAAAATAAAAGTCGTTTTCTCATAGGATCTTCTTAAATTTGTTATAAAGTTCTTCTGAATCAGTAGTGAATATTCCTTCTTTAATACAATTCTCTTTACCAAGCTTTATTTTTTTAGGCTTTACCATGGTCTTATATTGGCTATGTAGATTTGTGTATTTGTATTGCAGGGCCCATATTTTCATTTTCTCAGATTTTATAAGATATTTCTCATAGTTGTTATATACATCTAAAAGAGCTTCTACAGTTTTATCAAAATCAGGAACGTAGCGGTCTCCTGAAATATCTGCAAAAAATTCATAATACGCAGGTTCTGTATGTGAGGTTGGTACACTTTTTACAAGGCCACTTCTGCAGATGGTTTTTTGTGCCGTGTTATCTGATACGATGCAGGGGATACCGAGCGTCATCGCTTCCCTTGGTTGAATAGAAAACCCTTCTGATTTTGTGGTGTTTACGTAGCAGTCTACCATATCAAAATTATCTACATATTCTTCTTTGCTAAAGCACTTATTTGTAAGAGAGATATTACCTATTCCAAGCTCTTTTACAAGGTTTTGAAGGTTTTCAAAAAGATTGTCAGCGGAGTACTTGCAGTTGATCCAAAGTTTAACTTTTGGATCATCGCCAAAAGCTTTATGAAAAGCTAGGATAAGGTCTTTATGGTTTTTTCTTGAGATGCAGGTCCCGAAATTTGCAAACGTGAAGGGAATGTTAGCCTTTTTCTTAAGGGGCTTTGCCTCAAAATCATCAAGGTTTAACCCGAGAGGAACAACGAAAATCGGGATTGTTACCCCAGAATCTTTATATACCTTTATCAAGAACTCATCAGGAACAAGTGCTGCATCGAAATGTTTATTTAGAGTGAGGGCCCATCTTTTGGGAATTTTAGAGGACTCCAGCATCGTATAGGCAAATCGAATCTGAGAGTCTGGACAATCCTTGAATTTCTTTGTAAAGTATGTATGAGAGATGGGATATAGTACATCTTCATAGATAACAATTTTCCCAAGCCTTTTATTAGCAGTTTCCAAATAGCGTGTTATAGAGTCTGGAACATCCGTAAGATTGGTTTTTCGTGTGGGTTTGAATCCAACATCAACATCATCTTTCAAGGCTTGTATGAGTTCAAGAGACTGCCTCCCTAGTCCATCAGACATATCAATAAAGCCAAGAACGGTCATATAGGGGAGTTTGATATGCTTTCTGTAAAGTTTGATCCCTGAGTACGACAAAACGCAGAATATGAAAAAGCCAACAAAGAGTGCGAATTTTTTTGTTTTCATCTTAATTTCGGTTTGTTAGTAAAAGTAGAAAATTACCAACGTTTTTATTAATAATAAAGCAAAGAAAATTCTGCTGCAAAAATTGATCCATTGTTGCAAAATAGCATTTTCTCTATATTGTGCGACCCATTAATTCGAGTTATTGTAGGCATGTACACAAAAAAAGAGCATAGGCTCAAGTTTTGGCAGAAGAAGAAGAGGTCTTTTATCAAAAGACTCCTTATCAAATTTGTAAATTCCAGCGACAGTTACGTTATACAGCATTTACCTGAGTCTATTGATAGGGACGAGTTTGATATTTCTCCTTTTAGAAAGATATGGCTGGCTGGAGGCAGAGCGAACTCTGTAGATCCCATTAGACTATTGTTTCTAATCTCTAATATTCAAGATCTTGAAAATATCGATGGTGCTTTTGCTGAGGTGGGAGTATATAAAGGTCACACTGCAAAGATTTTCAATACGCTATTCCCAAAGAGAAAATTCTATCTTTTTGATACATTTGAAGGATTTGAGAAAAGCGATTTTGACTCTGAAACAGAGAAGAGAAGTTCTTCCGATAATTTTGATGACACAAGTCTTCAATCTGTTAAAGAATACCTAGCTCCTAAAGATAATATTATCTTCTGTAAGGGGTATTTTCCGGATACAACGAAATTCGTTGAGGAAGGTGAGACATTTGCACTTGTTCACTTAGATGCTGATTTATACAACCCGATCAAAGCTGGACTTGAATATTTTTATCCAAGAATGCAACATCACGGCATCATAATCATTCATGATTATTCAAGCGGAGCTTGGCCAGGGGTTACAAAAGCTGTTGATGAATTTATGCTTGATAAACATGAGGGGATTGTTAAAATGCCCGATAAATCAGGGTCCGTTGTGATTAAGAGGTGTATAAATGATCAAAAATAATAAAGTTTTTATAATTACAGGCCTTTTGTTTTTTGTTCTGCTTGGGTCTTATGTGACATATCGCGGATTTTTTTCTAAACCATACCTCACTGTTATCGGCGCTGTAAATATGGCAGATGGGATAGGCAGGCAGTCAGTTGAGGTAATGGAAACTTTGAAAGACAAGGTATCCATCGGTTTTGTCTCTACCTCTTATCCTTGTTTCAAAGACGTTCCAAAGTCAATTCGAAGGACAATTAAAAATAAATGGAGACCTCTTGGAAAATGCATTCTTTTTGAAGAAAGTGTTTGGACACCAGAGAAAAATCATTTTGAGCAATTAAAAACAAAAAAGAACAGCCATCAAGTAAGACTTGCTTATACGATGTTTGAATCTTCTCAGATTCCTAATGAATGGGTAAATATACTAAATGAGTATTTCGATGCTGCGATTGTTCCAGATCCTTACTTTATAAAAGTTTATCAAAATTCAGGTGTTGATATACCAATTTTCGTTCTGCCTCTCGGACTTAATCTTCAACCTTTTTTAAATGAGAAGGTGAAGACAAAACCCCATTTCCCCCTTGTCTTCGGAAATCTTACAGCTCTCATCGAGAGAAAGAACCATCTCGTTTTGATAGAAGCATTTCACGCAGCTTTTGGTAATAGTGAAAGTGTCTCTCTGAGGCTGAATGCAAGATACTGGGATGATACACTTGCAAGTAAGATCCAGTCCTTCATAGA
>NVUU01000135.1 GCA_002402025.1 Candidatus Aerophobota bacterium | reverse complement strand
TCCAGCTTTGGTAAGCTTCAGATACTCTCCAAAGCCGGTTAAATAGCTAAGTTTGGAGAAAATCTGAGGTGTAAGTGTTAGTGAAATGCTTGAGGGCTTTGATAAGGTAATGAAGCCAGGAACTTGTTTTGTTTGTGTTGAAAGGTTTAAATTTTGTGACTGCAGGTTGATATCTAAATGAAAGGTGTCATTTTTAATGATGCTGTTACCTTGGACGTTTAAAAGAGGTCCAAATAGTTCTTTAAAAAGACCGCCAGCTTCAGCTTCTTTGAATGTGAAAAATTCATCAAGTCCAAGAGTTGGAAGGTTTTTTGCAAAAAGCTGAATCTCGTAATCGATTAGGGACAGGATTTTTTTATATTCTTTCTTTTTAAAGAGAGGTATTAGATTTTTTTTCGTTTCTAATTTCCCTTTAAATTCAAAGTTTCCAGTGGTGTCATTGTATTGTGTTTTAGAACGTGTATAGAAAGTATAATTCTTCTTGTCATGGATAAGAATGTCTAAAAAGAGATTTGTATACTGAACATTTTGTTTTTCTTTTCCAATCACATAAAGATAACCATCTTCGATGTGTATGTTTTGAAGAAGAATAGCAAGGTACGAAGTTCTATCGTTTCTTGTTTCGTTTAAAAGTCTGGAAGAGAGATCAACTTTTAATACGGGCTCTTTCAGGTTTGTAAGGGCTTTACTTCGACTGCCTGTGAGTAGAGAGAAAAGACTTTCTTCTATTGTAAGTTCTTCGAAGCTAAATGAGATAGATCTGTCGTGAGATTCATAGTCCAAGCCAGTGATTTTTTGGGAGTCAAACCATGAGAATTCAATATTTTCTATTTCAACTGAGCCGCTAAGTTTTTTGGAGAGGGAGTTTTGAATGAAATTTTTACCAGAAGTAGAAGACAGAAATGTTGGAATACAAAAAGCCCCTACTAAAAATAGCACAACTATAATGAGTACGAGGTATACATACCAATAGCTCTTCTTTTTATATGGAGTTATTTCTTGCATGAGTTTCCTGTTTACTTACAAGTATCTTTTATTCTCAAATAGCGATAGATCCCACATATCGTTTTTGCGTCCACGATCTCGCCTTCTTCAATGAGATTAAGAGCTTCATTTAAAGTGAGTGTGACGCAATCAATCATTTCGCTATCATCTCCATCAAGCGAGCTTTCTTCTAACTCTTCTGCCAAAAAAAGGTACAAGTACTCATCACAAAAACCAGGAGCCGTATAAAAACCGCCAAGGGGTGTAATTTTCTTAGCTTTGAAGCCTATCTCTTCTTGTAGTTCTCTTTGTGCACAATATATAGGTTCTTCATTTTTTTCTAGGGTTCCAGCAGGCAATTCTAAAAGAATTTTTTTTGAAGCTCTTCTATATTGTTTTACAAGATGAAGGTAGCCGTTGCTATCAACAGGAACCATTACGACCGCGCCAGGATGTTCAATGATGTCATAGTCGTGTATGGCATCACCAAGACCTTTTACTTTGTCATTTCGAACAGTGATAAGACTGCCTTTATAGATAGTCTTGCTGCTTATAAGAGAATTTTCTTCATGTATTTGTTGGCGTTTCGACTGGCTTTCCATGATCTCCCGGAACTGAAGTATTTTTTTGCACCTTATAATCTATAGCATAACTATGAATATACTGCTCTCTTCCAGGAAGGGATACTTCACCAAGATCTTCAAAGACGAACTCATCAAGATGTTTAATTGCTTTATAGGTTTCTTCAGAGATAACGATTTTTTTGTTTAGTTTTTTTGTGCTTTTTTCAAGTCTTGCCGCAACATTCACAGCATCACCAACAGCTGTATATTCCATACGAATTTCGGATCCAATATTTCCAACAATAGCATAACCAGTATGTATACCCATACCAACAGAGATCTCAGGCATTCCCATTTCATGCCATTTCGCTGCAAGCTTCTCGATTTCAATTTGCATATCAAGGGCAGCTCTTACTGCATGAAGTTCCTGGTTTTTGTCTTCAAGCGGAGCTCCGAACTCCGCCATGATTCCATCACCGATGAATTTATCAAGAGTTCCATTATGCTGGAAGATCACGGAGATCATTCGCTCAAAATATTGATTGAGCAGAGAAACGATAGCTTCTGGAGCGAGATTTTCCGAAATTTTAGTAAATGAGCGTATGTCTGAGAAAAATATAGTGAGCCTTCTTCTTTCACCTTCGAAGTTTGCTGGGACTTCGGACTTTAAGATTTTTTCGAGAACATACTGAGAAACATATCTTGCAAAGCCGAGTTTTAGTCTCTCTCTTTCCTCGAGACCTCGCGCCATCGCATTGATCGCAGAGGCGAGCTCATCAAATTCATCATTAGACTCTAAATGGGACCGAGACTTTAAATCACCGCCCCCAATTTCATTAACAGTTTCAACAAGCATTGATAGAGAATTTGTAACAAGTTTTGCTAGAAGGTGCGCTATGATGATTGAAATAATGAGTGCTGTGACAAGCGCGATAATGCCATAGAGAATCAAAGTATGCATCTTTGATCTAACTTCTTCTATGCTAACATCTACACCAAGTGTTGCAACAACATTACCTTGAGTATTATAAATAGGAGCAAAAGCAGAAATCCATTTTCCCCAGTGATCATAGGTAAGTTTAGATTCAACAAAAGGTCTATCTTCATTTTGATAGAGCTCTTCCATTGTAGGAAAGAGGTCATCATAATGAGATATCTTATCGGGATTCTCTTCAGGATCCATGACAAAAACATAGTGGTTGCTTGCTTTTTCAGGCCTTATAATGTAGAGATATTGTATGTATAAATTTGGACGTCTATTCGCATCTCGTATAAATCTAAGCTTGTTATCGATTTTTTTGTAAGAAGAAGTGTTTACGCTTTGCTTTGTTTGAAATGATTCAACTTCATCCCCATTGATAGATGCTGCAGTAGTTACAGCAATGGAGAGTAGCTCTCCTCTTATTTGCGTAAATAATAATTTCGAGCTTTCTGCATATAGAGTAACAAGAGCGATAGATGTACTAATAAACACAAGAAGAGAAAACGTAAGAAAAAGTTTCGTGCGATATTTCATATTTTAGTCGTTGTAACTTTAATTTGAATGTAATTCTTATTTCAGTTTTTTTCAACTTAAGGTTATAATAAAAATATAGATAGAAAACACAATGTCCCGAGAGGTGATCATGAAGAGGTTCTTATTATCAATTTTGTTATTATCTACGTCACTTTTTCTGCAGGCAGAAGAGACAGAAAAAGCCCCATGCGAACCACCAAAAGAAGAAGCTATTGATACAAGAGTGGTTCGGTTGAATTTTCTTGATGAAGTCGTCTTTAAAGTTCCAGGTTGCGTGATTATAAAACAGGGAACTGTAAATGAATACCGCATTGTAGGTAATGAGGCTTCACTAAGAGAGATTAAAGTGAGTGCAAGCGCGGGAGATCTAACAGTTCAGCCGAAGGGCTTGCAAATTGGTCTCAAAAATATTGGTCCTATTACCTTATATGTGACAGCAAAAAATTTGCAGCAGCTCAAACTAAAGGGAGATGCAAATTGTAATCTAAAAGGCATAAGCACTCAAAAGCTAATCATTGAGACTCATGGCAATGCGAAAGTGAAAGGAGATCTTATCCTTCAAGAGCTTGTTATAAACATCCACGGTAATGCCCATTTTAATCTTAAAGGCACGGCGCAAAAACAAAGTATAGCGATGCATGGCAATGCAACCTTCAATGCATCGAAACTTGCGAGTAATTCTGTTGAAATTGATATCCATGGAAACGGAAAAGCAATGCTTAAAGTTTCTCAAAAGCTCATAGTGTCAATTTCTGGGAATGGATCCGTTTCGTATATTGGCAATCCAAAGACGCTTAAGCACACGATAAGAGGAAAAGGTTCTCTTCGAAGAGTATCACGCTAGGTGTGATCCTCATGATCCGAGGAGAAGGCGACAGGCTCTACCTCATCTTTATGTGAGTAGAACGAGTATACTGAGATGATTCTTGATACTAAAATCGCGATGTAAAATTGTCCTAGCATCCCTTCAAGGATTGTTGCTGTTTGAGCAATATCAGAAATAGCATGTATGTTTCCAAAGCCAATCGTTAAAAGAGTGACAAAACTGTAGAATATAGATTCTGAAAGTATGTGATTATGATTTAGTATGGTATTTGAGGGGAGTTTAATAATACCTTCAATAAAGTAGAATGATCCAGGCACCCAGTATTCAATAAGCAGATATAAGTATGAAAAACCAAAGGCGATCATAAAGTACACACAAACGACACCTCTTAGAGTTTCAAGGGTGACTTTTGCGTTAAGGATTACCCTTGAGATAATGGACCCTACACATATGCAAATAAATATAAATGTGAGTATTAAATGAGTAAGTTCAAGAGAGGTAATCATGTAAAAATGAGCAAACCAGTTACAAAGGAGCGCTGGTATCGCAACGGCTGTTGCTAAGGTTTTTATGCTTTTGTGGTGACGGCAGTTAAAGATCGAAGATATAAATACACCAATAAAACAAAGCTGCCATATCCCAATATAAACACCGCTTCTATTGTAGGGTCTAAACACAAAAAGTAAGATCAAAAAAATCAGAAGTAGATTGAAGTACTTGCTACAAAAAGTAACTAAGGTTGGTTTAGCTTCAAGAGTCTTTATTTTCTTTGCCATGTTTATAACGCCCTAACATACAACTTCTCTTCTATATGTTATTAAAGCGCTAAACAGTCAAGAAAAAACTATTTTTAGTCCATATACTCCCAATCGAACTTTTCTTCTCCAAGTTCATAAAGAAAATAAACTTTATAAAAATATTCTCCAAAAAGAGGATGGTTGGTGGTGATAGGATAGTCTTGTATTTCAGGAAAAAACAATCGTATTTTCACAAGAGAGAGTCCAAAGTCTTTGAAATGGTCGTTTAGAAAATAATACTCTTTTGAAAAGATAACATTTGTTTTTTTGTTGTCTTTTCCTTTGAGACCATTTTTGAAACTCACAAGAGTATGATGATCTTTTTTTCTAAAGAACTTGATAGGTCTATATAAGTTTGGAGCATTTTTCTTGTTCATAGGTTTTATCTAATCACCTTTTTTGTAGACGCTTTATGTTCACCTTTATCGACTGCTATAAAAAAGAGCTTAGCAAGATCTGTTTGGAATTTTTTTGGATTAAATTTAGCACCTTGCCGAGAGGCTGCAGTTCTCATGAGTTTTGTTGTTTTTTGTTTGATGAGCATGGCCACTTCATGAACGGTGTATCCTTTCTTAAGAGCATGGCACATCACTTTATGTCTTGTGAGCATGGGTTTAATTTCCATATCAGAGAGTCCAAGTTCAAGAAGCCTTTTTTCAACCTCTTTTGTGTTTATCTTTTCAAATTCTCTTATCACATTGGGATCTGAAGGTATCTTGCATGCAGGATGAGATACTAAATCAGAATTTAGCATAGCCTCGTGAAAGTCTCCTCTTACTGCAGGACCGCCGTACATATGCACTCCGAGACATCTCCCTTGATCGATTAGGTGAAGCTTACCTGTTGAATCCACAAGAATGTTCTCAAAAGTTCTAT
>NVUU01000134.1 GCA_002402025.1 Candidatus Aerophobota bacterium | reverse complement strand
AAAGAAATAAAAGCGGTATTCGCGTGAACGTTAATTCATCAGGAAACTATATTGAACAAAATAAAATTCTACATAATAAAAACGGCATATTTTTTTATAATGATGCAAATAACAATTTTGTTGATAGTAATGTTATTACTAATAATATCAAATTCGGGTAGTAGTCATGATAAGACCCTATCCACACTACTAATTATATCAAATTAATATTTTAATTAACATGTTTTAAAGAAATATTTACACTGTCTTAATATTCAATAGGTTGCGAGGCGGTTCTCATAAAGCTTTAAATCCTTATTTATAAGCACCTTATAAGAAAATCTCTTCATCATGCTTACAGTAAGAGGTTTGCAAAAGACCTCTATAGAGCAAAATCGACTCTAGTGAGATTGAAAAAAAAACTGCTTCTTTTCAACAAAAATGTTGACTATTTAATCCAAACATCTTACTTCATTAACATGTAAATTCTTTTTAGGAATTGGGTCTCAATAGAGACTTTGTGAATGCAGTAAAATCTTTGATTTTTGGTTTTAACTTGTTAAAACTCTGGATTTAAACCATATGTTGTTATAGAATTTTCTAACGTGGTCATTCAGAAGAACCATTTATCATCTAATAAGGGATCGAAATATGAAAGAATTCGTAGAATATATCGTAAAAAACCTAGTGGACCATCCAGATAAAGTGGTTATCAGTGAAATTGGGGGAACTCATACTTTAATTATAGAACTCAGCGTAGAGAAATCCGATATCGGAAAAATCATTGGTAAAAAAGGGAAAACAATCAACGCGATCAGAACACTTCTCATGTCTGTTGCAAGTAGAAATGGCATTCGTGTAAACCTTGAAATCCTAGAAGAAGCTAATCAAGAAGAAGAAGCTAGCCAACCAGCTACATAAATAAAACCCGAATACCTTCGGGTTTAGTTTCTATTCTCATTTAAGAACGAGATCTTTTGGTTTCTTTTGCACTTTTTAATTTCAAACCATTTTAAACATCTTCTCATTGAATCACACGTGAAGCAATCACGCGTGATTCAATCACTTTCAGTTCTATTCGTGGTAATGGTTTATTCTGTCTTTTGTTACAGACCAGGCTTTGGAAGGTAAGGCGTGACCATCGCCTTTCTTGAATTAATTGATCCCACTTTGTAGAAAATAGCGGCATAAGAAGTTTTTGNTTTTACATCTGGGAACTTGTGCAGAGCTCTTAAAAAGCTCTCTTTGAAAATCGTAGAAAGTTCTTTCGCATGCTCTCCAAAAAAGGCAAGTTCTACATTGTCTTTCTGCTCTTGCATCTTGGGTGATTTTTTCATTGCTGTTAAGTATAGCTTTAAATGCTCCACAGAAAGATCGCTAAATGGAACCCATACCCACATCTGGTCTTTATGCAGACACTCTTTTTTCTCGCCCTTAAAAAGCTCATCAGCACTTGGGACTGTCGATACCATATGGATATGTAGATCAAATTCTGGTTTTAGCTCATTTAACTTCAAAGACTCTTCATACCACTTGTCACAAACAGCAATCTTGTTTTCATCAAAAGTCTTGTAATTGGAAACAAAGATTTTTGTCTGCCCTACCCTACAGCAGCCGTTCTGAAGCTTGGTATCCACAAAAAGATTAGAAGGTTCATTTTTAGCGCATTTGATTAGATTTTCTGTAATCACCTTTTCTTTCTTCTCATAAATTCCTCTGTAGATCGAATGGAGATCTGGATTCTGGAGAAGTTTTTGACAGGCTGTCTGTACGTAATTTTCATCACGAGGCACATCATCAAAATGAATCGTCTCTACTTCTTTCTTAAGCATGATCGTCTTCATGCGATTAAGAAGTGATGCGACACTCTCTACGTCTTTTTTTGTCATCTTTGTAAGAAGATCCGTATCATCTAAAATCGCAACTAAATAATGCAGATACTCTAAATACTCTCTTGTCTCGCTCACATAATAAAGACTTTTTTTCTCTAAGATCTCAAGCCTTTTATAGAGTCTTCTCAAAATCCTATAATCAGACGGAGTTTTTGCCCTTGCCTGCAACTCTTTTACCTGAGAATCTATACTCTCTCGATCCATCCCAGAAAGGCTATATTCATCATGAATCGTAAAAGCTATTTGCGCAATAATCACATTTGCAGCTTGTGCATCTGCTATGGTCACTGTCGCAGCTGTTTTTGTATTTAGCTGCGATTTATGGTGATCAATCACACTGATCACTTCTAAATAACCTGGAACCTTTGTCTCATCTCTATTACAAAAATCACGCAGCGTTGTTGTTCCAAGTTGAACACTTTTTAAAGCGTTTGCATGGATCACTCCAACTGGGATCTGCCTATCATCAGGACCTGGTATGTTCACAGTAAGATAGGGATAGCTTCCCATCTTGCTTTGGATCTCCTCTACATCTGTTCTATGTGACAGATACTGAGGAAGATAACCGAACACTTCTGTTTTGATCTTATAACCAATATCTAAAGTGTCAATATAGAGCCTAAAGCCTCTAAACACATCGTTTAGCTCTTTTACAATTTTCTCAAGGTAATAGAAAATGAGAGGCCTGTTCTCAATGATTTTACCCGTTTGATCAAAAAGCTCAGAATTCTTTAAATCATGCAGATGCCTCAAAAAAGTATCAAAATCTATGACCTCAGAAGACTCTGCTGCTTGCATGAACTCTTTAAAAGTACAGGCGATCCCTGATTTCACATTAAGCACGCTCTGTAAAAATTTTTGAAGTCTTTCTTGCTGGCGCAGAGTAAATTCAATAAGAGCATCGCAAGAGGTCATAGATAAAGACGCAACCTTATCTAAAAAATGAGAAACGTCATCGCGCGAAATCTCTTTTTGCGAAAACAGTGAAAAAAGCATGATATGGATCTGAGACTCAAACCACTTTAGACAATGGTTGAGTGACATAATCACCTGCCGGATACTCTCTACATCAAAGGGTCTCCAGTCCCCTTTGTAGTAGCCATCTTCATCAACAAGAACAACAGCATTTAGTGTTCTCTCTCCATCAAGACTTAGTGAATTCTCAAAAGGTCTTCTTTTGGCAAACCCTGTCTGTGTCATAAGATCAAATGATCTTACTGCAAGCTGTGTTCTTTTTTTAGAAAAGTGATGAAAGAAGTTCGGATGTATCGTATCATAAAAGAGCAACTGCACTTCCACTGAAGATTGAGGAGGACCAAGTGGAACATTCCAAATATGAAGGTTTTTAGATACTTTTGCTGAAAAAGCATCTACCCAACCCCAAAAAGAAGACACTATTGTGTCTATATCAGGCGATCCGTGGGCTGTAACAAAATGAGATCCCTCGTAAACCTTTCCCATTCCAATTGGGAAAAAAGCCTGATAGTCATCTCTTGGGATCCAGCGGCCCATCATAAGAGCTCGAATTCTGTAATTCTCTTCATCCCTTAGTTCTGAAAACTGATTCATCCAAAGTTCAATACTATTGATATTGTAGCGATCTAGGATGTTTTTGCTTTTAATTCTATCGATGTAGTCTGTGACTTCAAACAGTAGAAAGCCGCGGTCTTTATGGGCTTTAATGAGTTTGATTAGGTGTTTGTTGACAACGTCTGATCTTTGGTGCTCATTAAGAAAGAGAAATCCCTTGGAATCAAAAGAAGCAATTACTTCTTCAACACCTTCGAATGACTTCTTATCAAATGTATAGTTCCCAAGTAGTGAGGATGACATAATGCTTAAAAAATCCCAAAAAAAATCCGGATTGAGCAGGACTCGAACCTGCGACCGCCCGCTTAGAAGGCGGGTGCTCTATCCAACTGAGCTATCAATCCAGAAGATGCCAAAATTCTACTCAGAATGCAAATGTTTTTCAAGAGGTTTTGTGTATTAATTACATAGAGTCTTAAAAATAAAGGTAGTTCTTGCCCCTTTCAACCGATGATATTATATTCTAGTACTATTTTTGAGGAGGAAATATTGAAAATTATCATAATAGGAGCTTCGGGAAAAGTCGGAAAGGCCCTTGTTTCCCAAATCAAACAAGATGAGGATCTAACTTTATACAAAATACTTAACAGGCCAACAGAGAGTTTTGATGGCGCAGATGTTGTGATCGACTTTTCAAACTTTAGCTGTTTTAAGGAAAATTTGAGGCTATGCTCAGAATCAAACGTTCCTCTTGTCTCTGGCACAACGAACTTGAGCCATGAGGACTTTTCCCTCATGCAAGACGCTAAAATCCCCGTCTTATACAGCACAAACTTTAGCATCGGCATCGCTCTTATCCAAAAGTTTTTACATGAGGAGAAGTCTCATCTTCAAAAAGGATTCATCGATATTGTAGAGACCCATGATATCTCGAAAGCAGACACCCCGAGCGGCACCTCCCTTTCTCTTGCAGAGAATTTCGAGAAGAAAAACATCTCTTTTGGAACTCCTTCAAATAGAGAAGAAAAAGATCTTGTGATCTCTTCCCTAAGAAGGAAGGGATCAAAAGGCTCTCATGATGTTGTGATCGATCTTGAAGATGAAACTTTAACCCTTTCCCACATGTGCCACTCAAGATCTACCTATGCAAGAGGAGCTCTTCTTGCTTGCCGCTTTATCCATACAAAAGAATCCGGCTTCTATGATTTTTCTGATGTGTTTGCATCAAAAATTGGAGAATTTGCAAATGTGTAAAAAAGCAACAGTGGCTCTTGGTGGCAACTACAGCAATACTAAAGATCTGATCATGCAAGCTCTTACAAAGCTAAAAGGTCTGAGTATAAAAGAGTTTAAAGTCTCTTCATTTTTTCAAACGAGAGCCATAAGCCCCATTGAGCAAAACGACTTTTTCAATGCCGTTTGCATCTTTTATACAGACCTTTCTCCCTCTGTTCTTTTCCATGAAATGGCAATGATTGAAAAATCCCTTGGTAAAGTACCAAAGCCCAAAGAAGCTCCAAGACCCATAGATCTAGATCTTTTATTTTATGAAATATTAGGTTGATGCGATTCAACTCATTCTCGCTATTATGAGAAAAGAATAATTCAGAAACCAGAAAATTATTACGTATCAATTCGGATATATATTCTTCCGCTTCATCTTTTTCTATTTCTTCGGATATTAATACTTCTACAATTTGGGTGAAAGACTTTTTTGTTTTGCAAAAAGAAATGATTTTTTCTAAATACTCATTTGAGTCGACTTTGGAAATTTCACTCTTTGAGAAGAATTCGTCCTGTCTTACTTCAAAATATTTTTTTATACGATCTACAGAAAATAAGGAGCTATTAGAGAAATAATTTAATTGTTTAACAGGAGCAGAGGTTTTCTGAAGTTGGTGAAGAATGAAATTTAAGGCCTGATGGTCAATCTGTATTCTAGAATACAATTTGCCAACACCTTTTTTCGAGTTACCTTTCCAAGATGCCGGACCGACACCGGAAAACATGCCAAATGGAGTAGGCCGACAAGAAATTCTTTTTATATACTTAATGAGACTTTCTTTAAGCTTTGGGTCATCATTAAGGCTAAAGCTTGCTGACTTTCATAGACGCTAGTCCCGGTAATTAAGAGTTGCTCAACACCTTGGTTTTTTGCACGAAAAATAAGCT
>NVUU01000133.1 GCA_002402025.1 Candidatus Aerophobota bacterium | reverse complement strand
AGAATATTTATGAGTATGAATAAAACTCAATTAATCGATGCAGTAGCTGCATCAACTGGATTTACAAAAACAGATGCTGAAAAAGCATTAAAAGGTACAATTGACGCAATCAAAGGCGAATTAGCTTCTGGTGGCGAAGTTAGATTAATAGGATTCGGTACTTTCAAAGTTTCTTCAAGAATCAACTCTCAAATCATTCTTGACGAAAACGGAGCAGAAACTCTCCTTGGAAATGGAGACCTTCTTTTCATACCTCCAGGCAGCTCTCAGCTGATCAGAGCTCAAGGATCTTTTATTCGCGATGATGACATCAATAAGATTATCGAATACCATTGCAAGCAAGATCGCCCGAATTATTTGATTAAATCATTTGATCAGCTTGCACAAGAGGAAATGTTCGACGAGGCCTCTAAATCACCAAAAGACGCCCTCTATGATAGCGCACTAACTATAGTACTTACTTCTCGAAATGCTTCTACTACCTTTTTGCAAAGAAAACTGAAGATCGGTTACGCAAGAGCTGCATCCCTTATGGATGAGCTTGAAGAAAGAGGTGTCATTGGACCTCAAGATGGTAGTAGGGCAAGAAAAATACTTATGAATTCACCAGGTTTTGAGGATCTCTAATATGAAAGCACCCGAACAATTTTGCAAAACAAAAATCATCCGTTTTTTTATCATGGCATATGTATTCCTTACTCTGACAATATTTGGAGTAGGATCTTCCTTAACCTCTTCCTACATGCAAAAAAAGCATAAAGACGAAGTATCACAGATCTTATCTGATGAAAACACATCTTCTCTTGATCGCTTTTTTTTCGGAATGACAACGTCTCAACAAAGAACATTTCTTGTGCTCGGGATTCTATTTGGAATCATGTCGGGATTTTGTTTTGCAGCGGCAAATAGACAACAAGGCGACTCTCGTTAGAAGTCAAACGTAAATGTAAATTTCCAATTGTCGAACAAAATTCCTGAATACCCTTTATGGGAAAGTAGAGACTCTCTTAAAATCCATTCGTTATGTGATTTTTGCTCAAGCATGGCTTCAAGGGATAGTTTGCGCTTTGCTTTTGTTTCATGCATCCATTTAAGACCCATGCCATACTTCATAGTGCCTTTGAATCGATTTTCAAAGTCTTCCATAGAAGAAAGAGTGTTTTCAATACCATGGATTTTTTCATAACTAATAAATTCAGACACCCATTGCTCATAGAGACCAAGTTTTGCAAAAACATTCCAGTGCGGATGCACAGGTATCGTACTAAAAAGCACCTCTCCCGCCTCAAACCCTTCTGGCGGCAGTGCTTCTCTTGCTCTAAAGTTCAGCTCAGGCGGCAACTCGTCTTTTGGATATCGAATTCCTTTGAATTTGAAATCCACATCAAATTCTACTCGGATCTGCCTGAAAAATGATTCTTGTGTAAGAGATAGAAGATTGGTTGGGAAGTTTTGTATAGTTTTAATCCGAACATCTTCTAAATATCGGTTGAGTTGAGACACCTCACTTGGTCTGTAATACATATCAAGCAACAAAAATACATAAAGCTGCAAATACTGAGGCAATCGATCTAGGCTTTCCTTGGTCTCTGGATAGAGCATACTTCCACTCTCTTGACGCTGCGATTCTTTCAACGAAGCACAAGAATTAAAATGATGCACTTTGAGTCGCGGATTGAACACGTATTCATTTGCTATCCCGTTTATCGTAAATAAACTAAGAGCGCAAATAGCAGTTTGTAACTTTTTTCTCATAGTAACTCACTTCTGATAAAATTTCTAAGGGCATGCACAAGACAAACCCCAACCCCATCAATTTTCACTCCGCCGTCATTTCTTATTTTAACAAAAACCACAAAAAAAATTTTAGTTTTTCTTGCATTTTGTTATATGTACAAAGAAAGAGGATCGAAAATCACCATGGCCCAGACAGATAAGAAAAAAATTCTTATTGCAGACCCTTCTTCAATCACGATTCGAGAGATCTTTAAGTCCGATTCGGCAAAACTCTATGATATTCAGACAGTTGACTCCGGTGACGAATGTCTCACTAAAATTGAAAGCTTTAAGCCTGAGTTAGTTTTCATCGAACTCCTTCTTTCGAAAATACATGGTATTGAGATCTTAAAAAAGCTAAAAGCCGATAAAAATCACAGAAATATTGGCGTTGTGATTACTTCATCCCTTAGCATGATCCAAAATTACAACGCAGCACTCGAGCTTGGAGCAGACTATTTCTTAACTAAGCCTTTTAATTCCAGTCAGTTCTTTCTCATTTTAGAGAGATATTTTCAAGGATCCCTTACTCCCGATCCCTTTAAGAATAAAGAGTCTCAGTTTAATGAAGCTGTTTGCTATAACCCCATTGCGACGACCTCCACTTCCTATCTAAAATTCTGGGGAACACGAGGCTCTAGCCCTGTTTCTGGACAGGATTTTAKAAGATATGGCGGCAACACCTGCTGCCTTGAAGTGCGCAGTTCAGATAAACTACTCGTAATCGACGCAGGAACTGGGATAAGAGAGCTCGGAGAATCCATCGATACCAACATTCACACTAACATCCCTCTTATCATCGGACACACGCATTGGGATCATATTACAGGATTTCCCTTCTTTGCTCCTCTTTATCATAAACAATGTACCCTCGATATCTATTCTCCTGTGGGCTACCAAAAAGAAACAGAAGAGCTTTTTAATGACATGCTCGCCTTTGGATATTTCCCTGTAAGACTTGAAGACATGTTCGCAAACTTGACCTTCAATAAACTAAGAGATGGTGGATCTATTGAATTTGGCAATATTAAGATCGAGTGCCACCACTCAAACCATCCTGGCCCCACTCTATGCTTTAAAATCATTTCACCAAGAAAGACTGTTGGTTATATTACAGACAACGAGCTTTTGCTTGGTTATCACGGACCTCCTGGGTCCATCGGAAAAGAAAGTCCCCTTCTTGAGCCCCATTTAAGCTTACTCGCATTTCTTGATGATTGTCATGTCCTTGTGCACGAAGCGCAGTATTTCCCTTATGAGTACCATGATAAAGTTGGCTGGGGACATTCTTCCATTTCTAATGCCGTGGCCTTTATCAAACAGCTCAGCCACTGTAGAGAATGGATCGTAACTCACCACGACCCAACACATACTGATAAAGACCTCATGCTCAAAGCGCAGCTTCATGCTGATGTCATCAATGAATGTAATCTAAACGTGACTTTTAGAATGGCCTTTGATGGGATGGTCCTTCCTCTCTAAAAGTACACAGGTTCACTTACTTTATGTTGATACGCAATGGAAAGGTTCGATGTAAAGCTTTCAAGGGATGTTTTAGAAGATTTAAGAGCAACCTCTGGATTGTTGCACTCGTCAGAAAGATGCGCCAAATAAACATGCTTCAAGCCTGTGTGAGAAATTTCTTTTAAAAGTTCCGCGCAGTTTTGATTCGACAGATGACCTTGCCGCCCAAGCACTCTTTGTTTGTAAACATAAGGTCTGCTGCAAGCATGAACCATGGAAGGTTCATGATTGGATTCAATATAAAGATAATCACAATCTTTGAGATGCATCTTTACAAGCGATGATACAAATCCAAGATCTGCACAAACTCCAAATTTCAAATTCTCGTAACAAAGCGTGAATGCCACAGGATCTACTGTGTCATGTTGGATACTAAATGGATGCAGATCCACATCTCCGTAAGTGAACGTTTCACCTGTTGAAAAAATCTTAAAGTTGGGTTTCACTCGAACAGATTCTAAAATTGCTTTTGCTGTTTCCGTATTTGCAAGAATCGGAATGTTTGTTTTTTTAGAAAGAACGTCAAGGCCTCTTATATGATCTGCATGCTCATGCGTGATCACAACGGCATCGATGTCATGGATGGAGATGTTTAGAGTTTGTAATCTTTCTGTGATTTGCTTAAAACTAATCCCTGCATCGATGAGGATTTTTGTTGTGGGCGTTGCAAATAAAATCGAATTACCTTTCGATCCTGATGCAAGTGGGCAAAATATACGCAAAGATACCTACTTATGAGTTGTATTTTCGCACTATTTTTTAGCATCAAATATAGGAAAACTTCAAGAGAAACTCGTGCTATGCAGGATCTTTTAAAATTGCAGTACTTTTCTGGCTGACATTTCATTTAGTTCAAGAGGAGCCGCTTTATTCAACTCTTCACTAGGTTTTTCTAGAACCCGTATTAAATCCCCTACTTCTATAGCCTCTCCTACTCTCGAATGACCCAGTAAAGCCTCATGCGCTCTATTGTAGATTTTCAACCGATCTTTTTTTGTTGGAATAGAACTTACAATGGTCTTGAGGGTGTTTATTTTGATTTTTTTGCGGCTGTTATTAATATAGTAAATGACAAGACCAAGTACAGCGTTCACACTTATTCCTAAATCCGCATCAAACAGGCATTTTTTTAAGGAGTGAACATCGGTCAGCTTACCCCCTGTTTTTGCAAGTGAACAAAAACCAGCTAGATTTTTTAAGCTCTTGCGATTTTCAGGATCGCCATGACACATTGCAAAAGTAAGTTGCCTTGCCAGATTTTTTGGATGTTTTGTAAACAAATAAAATACAAGCGTTATACACTTACTGAAAGAGTAGGTAGCAAATACTGTTTTATATACATTTTTACGAAATGTTTCGCTCTTCATTGAATTCAATAAGAAAAGCACCGTGCTATACTCCGAATTTTCCATTGCCATTTGAACATAATCCGCATAAACATTAACTTTTGACCTTTCTTCATCTTTTGCGAAATCATCCATAAAAGTATGGATACGAAGGAAGCTAGAAGATCTTTGCATACAGAGAACAAGATTCCAGATAGCATCTTTGTTCAAGTCTTTTTTACAAATCCCGAAATCCATTAGCATTTCATATTTTATCCTAAAATCTTCGCCTTTCAACAAGGAAAGGTATCTCACTGCCTGACTAGGATATTGGTGCACAAATGCCGGTGCCTCAAGCAATATTTGTGAAAGGAAACTTTTACTATGTTCTCCTGAATTTTCCACATATCTCATCGCTTCTTTGTACATCCCCGACTCCATAAAAGCGTAGAAAAATTCACTCAAGATGATAATTTCTGAATCCACTAAACATTTATAAAGACGTTCATCATCTAGATAACGTTTGCACATTTCTACAAGGATATGGATCACTTCTTTCTTGTTTGGTTCAATTGTATTCAAGATGGCCGTATGTTTAGCAAGGAACGCCTCAAAACTTGTATCTTCACCTTCTGAAATAGGGCCAATCAGCCTTTGAGATACTACATTAAATAAAAATTGAGACCTTTCTGCAGTGTCCTTAGAAGCTAAACATTGGTTTTGCTCATGTATTTGAGTGGCTGTTTGCTTATCTATTATAGTGCAATCGCAGATTGTTAGATCATCCGAATAAAAGCTTGCATTGGACACTACAGTGTTTAAATCTTTCGCATAATTGCGATAAGATTCAAATGAATGAAAACAAGCTAAAGAAGTACTACTTTCAAAATCGCTTTCATTGCACACTTCCATTAAAAGAAAATGTTTCATAAGCGTTCCTAGATCGGGCTTCTCCTTATTGAACAGAGCAGATTGCATTTGTAATATAATCCCGTCCAC
>NVUU01000132.1 GCA_002402025.1 Candidatus Aerophobota bacterium | reverse complement strand
AGAAGGTGGTATAGGTGGTATGTGTGCAGGATAGGGTTGATGTGCAAATGGTGTGTATCGATGGGTACGGTAAAGTCTTGGTCGTCCAGCGCGCCCTTCTGGTACTACGGCGATCCGATCTGTTAAAATAGTGACTTTGCGTCTACATATTGGGCATTGATTACGGTGCTCTATTAGCCAGGTATTGAGAGTTTGTTTATTAAACAAATGGCCATTTTCTGTAATGACAGTTTTATCGAAAAATTTGCGTGTGTAGTTTTCTTTGGTTACAGTATGGTTAAAATCTTTTGCAAAATCAGGATCAACAGGCTCTAGAGCTATCTCATCAATATGATATTCTTCAAGCAATATAGTCTTTGTGCCAGCGAGCAGTTCTTCGTTTGTAAATGGGTTCACTCCGATATCACGCTTGCCACGATTCTCTACATCAAGTGTTATGATTTTCACACTAGCTGCATTTTCATGATTTTGAAATATAGACTTTGTTCTTAATCCTTCAGATGGAGGGAGATTGCTCGGAATAGTTCCTCCACATTCTGAACCATGATCAGTCGCTATATGACCGATTCTAAGAGCTTTATGGCAACATTTTGTGATTACATGAGTGTTTGCTGTAATACCAGCTTTTTTCACCATCTCTCCGCTCCACGGATTTCTATATTCATCCGTTTTGCCTTCTCGCCCAATAGGTAATCTTATAGTAGATGTACTGATTACTGCAGTTGACATAATTTTCCCTCTTTATTTTATAATCTGTTTTTAAGCATCTATACTGCTACGGGTAGCACTGCTGCGGGTAGCGGAGGTATATTCGGGATGGGCGCTCGCGCTGTAACCCCAAGTGCTGCCGCATAGACAGCGAGTGTGATTGCGATGGTTGTAAATATACATGTTGTTGGAGTGCTTGTTAAAAACGCTGCGGCAAGCAGTGTTCCTGCTGCAACAGCTGCGATGCCATCTAGGATTTTCCAAGCGACTCTTTGCACTCTTTCTAATCTTGTACGTAGCGCAGGGCTTACATGCTGCACTTCGTGAATAACTCTTGATAATCCCCAAACAGCAATTCCAACACCTGTTATGGGTGCTGATTGAGCTTCTAGTCCGATCCAGATAGCGAGTAGACCTATGAGGTTTGTGCATGCAACAAGACGATCTCTAGGTGCTGCTGCTGGAGTGAAAAAATTAAGGTTTTGGAAGTATGTCGGCTGGTAGCCATATTCAGAACCAATAAGGTTTGCTCGATCGTTTGGACAAGTAGTCATATGAGTAGCTCTCATTGAGCCGATCTCTGTAATAGTGTGACAACATCCTGTGATAGCAAGGCGCTTGTCACTTTTGATTTCATCTTCGATATCAGATGAATTTTGGATCTTTTTGTATCTGCTAAGACATATATTATCGTTATCATCAAGATAAGATACTGCGCCATCTCGAGAGGTCGCAACGTTAGGATTTTCTATATCTGCTGACTTTCTATATTCATCAAAAGTAATAGAATCGACTACTTTTGTAAAGACTCTTAGTGTGTATGGGTTGACAAGGTCAAGTGTTCCATTAGGATTTGTAGTTACCCTTAAAGGAGTAAAGTGATACTTGCCGTGAACATTGTATTCATTGGAAAGGTTATGTCTGATGCTAAGATCTATATCTCTTACATCAAGAGGTTTTAAACATGTACACGCTTGATCTATGTTATGACCGATTCTGTCATCACCAAAAGCTCCTTCATCATTGACTTCTCTTGGAGCGAGGTGATTTTTGAGTTCATCATCTTTGAATATTTTATGGCAGCAACCTGTGATAAGAGTGTGCGTCTCATCGTAGCCCACTGGGATTTCAGCTGTAATGACTCTACCATTAAATGGATCTGTGTAAACTCTTGTTCCTGATGTTGTATCGATTATGGGATGCTGGATTCTGTGTCTTTGAGAAGACGCATTGAATGCTTGAGTTAGATTTGCCATAGGATTTTCCTTTGCTAAGATATCCTGATTTCAAGTAAGTGGGGTATTATATTATGGGTGTATGATTTAATAAAGATAAAAGAGTGATTAACAAAGAAACTAAATAGTAACTATTATCATTTTAGTTTCTCTTTGTAATGATTCCACCGCCAATACAAATTTCTTCTTTATAAAAGACGATTGATTGACCAAGAGTCACAGCTCGCTGCGGCTCTTTAAAAGAAATTTTAGCGATTCCATGTTCAATTTTTTCAATGACACAGGGAGTATCTACTTGCCTATAGCGTACTTTAGCTGTGCAATGATAGGGGAGCTTCGTAGGAGGAAGATCAACGAAGGTAAGATCTGAGGCTTCAAGGATAGTTGTATGAAGATTGGGGTGATCGTGCCCCTGCGTTACATAAACTATATTTTTTTTTATATCTTTATCGTATACGAACCAAGCTTCCCCAGGCCCTCCGATATGTAGGCCTTTTCTTTGACCGATTGTGTAATAAAAAGCTCCAGCATGCTGACCGACTCTATTTCCTTTTTGATCAATCAAATCTCCTTTTTGCATAGGGATGTATTTTGAAATGAATTCTTTAAAATTCCTTTTGCCAATGAAGCAGATCCCCGTGGAGTCTTTCTTATCATGAGTGATGAGCCCTCTTTTTCTCGCTTCTGCTCTTACGTGCTCTTTGTCCATACCCCCTATAGGGAAGAGGACAGAAGAGAGTTCTTTCTGTGTTAAGGTATAGACGAAATAAGTCTGATCTTTATTGGGGTCACGGCCTCTTAATAGTTTATAGGAGCCATCCTTTTTTAGATTTTGGCAATAGTGCCCTGTTGCAAGGTAGTCGGCACCAAGAGAGAGAGCTTTTTCAAGGAAGATTTTGAACTTGATTTCTTTATTGCAGAGGATGTCGGGGTTTGGAGTGTATCCCATTTTTAACCCAGAGAGCAGATCCTGAAATACAGTATTGTAGTATTCCTTGGAAAAGTTCACGCTATAAAAGGGGATTTTAAGGTGATCGCAGATTTTCATGACATCTTCTGCGTCTTTTGCAGATTGGCAAGTGCCATTTTCATCCTGCTCTTCCCAGTTCTTCATGAAAAGGCCAAAGACATCATAGCCCTGCTCTTTGAGCAGGGCAGCACTTAGTGAGGAGTCCACTCCTCCAGAAAGGCCGACTGCGACTTTTTTCTTTTCCATAATAATAAACCTTAAYTCTAGCTAAAGATTTTAGGCTGTTTTCAACAAAATAGAAAGAATAAAGAATTTTTAACTTTTTTGATTAAAAAAATCTTGACAGAAGCGATCTTTTCATCAAAATGCAGCTTAACTGTAAGGTTTATTTTTAGATGCGGAATTGGATTTTAAGGGATCAAAGTGATGATCATTTGATAGAAGCAATAGAGCGCAATGCGATAGAGCATATGCTTTTTTTTGCCTCACGCCATCCTGATATGTATGTTGTTGTAAAAGACGACTTTATTGTTGTGAACACGAAGATTGCTTCTCATTTTTTCAACTATGTATGTGCTTCTAGGTTTATTCCTGAAAATATTGAGWATARRAKMSMAAMKAYMRYTGANNNNATATTKTAWWKWWWMWKWTYTTCYTTTTTNNCKTGGNTTGGCTTTAAAATTTAATATGGAATGGTTAGATGCCTTAATCAATACTATTAAAAATAAGTCTAGGAGAATTATAAAACCTTTTTTATGGGTGATTTTCAATAGTAGTATAATTGTAATATTCCAAATCACTTTTTTGCCTACGTATAAGTTTTTTACAGGAATTGAAATTTCTAAACAAGAACAATCTGGACAAATATTTGGTTGGGCGATTGTATTATTAACATTATTGCTAACAAGTTTTATGTTGAAACTACAAGTCAAAAATAAAAATGATGAAATAGAAAACGAACAACTAATAAAGGAAAAGATAAAAAGCGAGCTTGTTGCCATAAAAAACCAAGTAAATCCACATTTTCTGTTTAATTCATTGAATACCTTAAATTCTGTGATTCGGAACAATCCGAAAAATGCAACTGATTTTGTGGACAAACTCGCTTTTATGTACCGCTATATTTTACAGAGTAGCGAAAAAGGATTGGTCCCCTTAAAAGAGGAATTGGAATTTTTAAACAGTTATGTGTATTTAATCAACATACGATATGGCAATCGGTTTGAACTAAAGAACCATCTTGATCTTGATGCCGACGCCATTGAAATTCCTGTTCTTTCATTGCAACTCCTTGTTGAAAATGCGGTAAAACACAATGAAATATCGGAGAACAGCCCTTTAAAAGTGACAATTTATAATGACAGTGAATATATTGTTGTTGAAAATAAAATAAAGCCTCGAAACAGTTTGGAAGAAAGCACGGGTAATGGTCTTTTAAACTTATCTAAACGATATAAAATTTTAAAAAACAGTGATATTAAGATTTATAAAGACTTAAATTTTGTAGTTAAATTAACAATAAATTAAGAATTTGTAAGCGATGATTATTTATTTTTTTCTACTAATGTCGAAGGGTAACCAGCGTTCTTGGTCGCTTTGGTTAATTGTGCAACATTGGTTTTGGTATCGTCAAAAGTAACCATTGCTAACTTTTTGTCATAAAACACTGTTGCGCTGAGCACGCCATCGACATTGGTTAAGGATTTTTTTACCGTGATTGGGCAGGTGACACAATTCATGGTTGGGACGGTTAAGGCTACGCTTTGCTGCGCAGCAAACACCGTTGAACTCGACAGTGCCAGTAATGCTAATGCGGTAAGTGTTTTCATTTTATTTTCCCAATATTTGGCGAGCTAGGCAAACCAGATAATCCAGTAATTACTGGTGACCAAAACGATCGCGAGAACAACAGTCGGCCAAAATATCATTTGGCGACGCTTTCTCGTTTGAGGAACAGCGCAAACAGAGTCCTCTTGACATTGTTCGATGGGCCGATGGATTTGCCACCCGGCATAGCCAAAGGCCATTAACACCGCGATAATAAACAGCGGACGATAAGGTTCCAGTAAGGTCAAATTACTGATCCACGAACCGCTAATACCCAACAAGAGCAATACTAAGGGTCCAGCACAACACAGGCCTGCACCAATGGCAGCGACCATCCCGCCAACCAGGGGTAAGTTTGAATCTTGGTTAGGCACTTCTCACTCCACTTTTATGAACGAGTACCCAGTATAAACTCCGTACTATAGTACGGAGTCAATTAGTTATTTGGTAATAATGAATCGATTATCGGACAGCTATTATCGTCGGTATTTGAGCGGCATTGACCCACTAATTCAGTCAACGCGAACTGTAACTTTTTGAGATCGTTAATTTTATCTTGAACTGATTTAAGTTTATTTTCCGCCAACGCCTGCACCTGATGACAAGGGCTATCATTAAGTCGTAATAAATTGTCGACTTCTTTTAAAGAAAAGCCAAGTTCCTGGGTACGTTTAATAAATAGCACCCGATTTAAAATATCATCGCAATAATGCCGGTAACCCGTCGCAGGTTTTAACGGTTGCTTTATCAAGCCCTCCCGCTCATAAAAACGGATAGTCTCAACATTAACACCCACTTGATTAGCTAATGTTTTCAACTGTTCGATCGCAGCAGGACGATAGATATCACAACTAACCAACAGTGATTTTTTCTTTTCTTTTTCGCT
>NVUU01000131.1 GCA_002402025.1 Candidatus Aerophobota bacterium | reverse complement strand
ATATTAGTAGTCTCTTCGATGAATCATGATGTTCGTATTCACTTAAAATTTTCAAATAAAATGTCATTTCGGATAAAATCCTACTCTCGACATTCGATGCTGCATTGTGTCTTAAAATGCATTCGTGGTAGTTGCGTAGCAACAAAATCAAAAGACTATCTTTATTTTGGGAAACTAAAAATCTAAATGATTTTGGAAAATGATCTTTGTAAACAATAGGAGCTGTATACCTGTGGCTACCGTTGATATGTTCAAGTAATGGAGTATTAATCACTTCAGAGCTACAAAGTATTTCATGAGTTTTTGTCGGTCTGTTTGTTATGTTTTCGATTATATACCTCAACCAAGTATTGCCACTTCTTGGATAACTCAGAATAATTGCTTCTTTTTCAGCATTCGCAGTAGTTTCATTCCCCTCTAAAAATTCTGAGCTTCCAATTAATAATAATAGTAAACACATAGAAAAAAACATATTAATTCACTCTTTCAATCTGAAATAAATAATTTTATAAACTCTAACTGGGAGTGTTTTTTAATACTAAGACAGGCTGAATATAATATTTAGTTGATTTATTAAAAACTGGATCCTTGAATCCCTCCACTCCAAAACAATCGAGAACTTCCCAGCCCTTTAAGAGCATGGGTAGCCTTATCTTTCCGTAAATTCTATGAGAATTCCATACAAGGGTATCCTTTCCCACAGGAACTGCTAGAAATAAAAGACCGTTAGGCTTAATCATTCTCTTAGCTTTCCTCATCGCTTTCATATCTCCCCAGGGATCAATAGGATCTCCATATCGCCCCAATCCATCATGCTCAAATGAAGATATCGACAATCCACAATCAAATAAAATAGGTTCTTTTTCATATTCATCTGGAGTCATACAAATTAGACTAGGATGGTCTGTTTTCCATTTGTTATACTCAATAGTGACTGGTTTGGCTCCAAAATGCAGACAAAAAGCCTCATACGCTGGAAGAGTTGACCCAAAAACAACAATATTTTCATCTTTTATACTATATTTTCTTAGAGCCTTTCTCAGCCAACCATCCGTTTTTCCGTAATAAAAGTTCTTTCCTAGTGCTATATCCTTCAGATAAGCATTTACCAWGTTTTTAGATATATGAAAATTTTTTCCTTTTGCAGGAATACCATTACGATAATGGTATTCTAGAGAAATTTTATCATTTAAGGTGAAATCTTTAAACATGTGTGAGGGAATAGTTCGCGATGGGACACTATTAACACTCCAAATAAAAATATCTAAACATATAAATAAAAACGCAAATAGACTTTTGACTCTCATAAGACCTAACCTTATAAATTATAAATCAACGAGAGGTTAATACTTTCGTATCAATTTGTAAAATAAAAATAATTTTCTTATGAAAAATACATATGTCAATTGCCACATTTTCTTTTATATTTTTTCAGAAGCCATTTTGTATAGTTTTTAGCCCCTTATATAAAATTGAGTCCTATTTTTAAAAACTCCCATCTGCTGGGTTATATTTACACCCACTATAAAAATTGAATACAGAACAATAATCACAATCAAAACTTTGGAACCCTTTGTAAGGTAGAACTTTGGCGATTTTATTTTCCAAGCCATTGCTGCAGGTAAGAAAATCAGTAAGATAGCAACAAATGTCCCCGCATACTCAAGAGCAACAACAAATCCTCGATCCGAAAAAACCACAAATATAAGTGGAGGGATGAATGTAAGTAAACATGCAATGAGTCTACCTTCCCAAGTTTTTTTTAACTTAAAACCATCCGTTAAGAAGTCAGACAAACTCAATGAAACTCCTAAAAACGAAGTTACAATTGCAAAAAAAGAAAAGTATAATGCTCCGATTTTTAACATTTCTGAGTGTACTACTTTTGAAAGAGGGTCTGTTGCTGATTGACCAAGTTTCCAAGCCTTCGCAAGCCCATCTCCCCCCTCAATTGGARCAGTCCCGAGTACGAGCAACTGCCATAAGATATAAATAATAAGTGGTATAATGCTCCCTATAATAAGAGTCCACCTTAGGTGTCTAACATCATGATTCATGTAGGTTGTCAAACTCGGTATGATTATACTATAGCCAAAAGAGGTTGTAATAACGCTAAATGCCACAAAGGAAAGAGAAAAATCATGATGCATAAGTAAGTTTTTTTCGATACTAGARGGGGCAACTACCATCAATAGTATAAAAGAAACCCCGAGACCACACATAAAAATTTTGTTGACCCAGTCTACACCTGAAGTGCCAAGATAGATAAACCAACCGAATATAAGAGGGAGAATAAAAGGACCTATCCAGCTGGGAATGGGTCTTTTTAAAATATAAGATATGGCCGTTGTGAATACTGGAGCACTCGCAGCTATGTATGCTGCAATTAGAGAATACAAAAGCAGTAAATATACTATCCAAGCAACAATTTTGGCCCATGTTCCTAGGGTTTTTTGGGCCATTGTAATTAAGTTAACCCTTCCTTCTATGGACATATTTACGTCCAAAAAGAAAAACGCGGAAATCAACATCATAAACCAACAAAAAACAAATATTACAAGAGAGGGATAAAAGCCCAAAAATGCCGTTGCAATGGGAAGTGCCAGCATTCCAGCGCCAATCGTAGTTCCAGATACAAGTAGAATTCCTCCTATGTATCGGAAAACTGTTGTTTTGTGTTCCATAGGTAACCGTTAAATTTTAGGAATAGAAAATAAATTGAAACCAAACATGTTTGTCACCTGATACACAACAACAAACAGAGCAAACAGCATGATACAAACAAGTAGTGGTTGTCCCCCTATGATTTTATAATTAGAAGGGATCTTGTGGCGATACCTACCAATCCAAACCATTAGAACAGGAAGAATACCAAAAAGAATAACAGCACAAACACCTCCTGCAAAGTTTATCGCTGCAAAGAATAGCTGTGGAAAAATAATCGAAAAAACTAAAGGCGGAAGCAAAGCTAGTAAGCACAGCCAAATATTTTCTCTTTTCTTTTTCTTAACTTTAAGACCATCTCCTAAAAAATGCACAAGGCTTAAGCTTTGAGCTATAAAAGATGTAAGAATCGCAAAAAATGCAAGTAACTGTGCAAATACACCAAGTGCATTAGATCCCAGTGTATTTCGAAGCGCTTGGGCTGCTCCTATATCATTATGATAACTTTCCAAAATTCCGTTAGAACCCTTCACTGTTAATATTCCAAGCACAATGATTTCCCATAGAACATACACAAGTAAGGTGAAAAGGGATCCTGCAATGATCGATGTTTTGATACGTTTTATATCCCCCCCAAGATAGCTATAAAGACTTGGAATCATATTATGAAAACCAAATGAAATAATCAGTATAGGAAGAGAGAATAAGCTATATTTAAAGTCCGTATACAAGAGATTTTTTGATTTAACAAAATTTGCCCCAAGTATTAATAACGAGGCAAACACAACAATCTTTGCAAACATTAATCCTCTGTTAAACAAATCGACTGGCCTTGTCCCCAGATATATTAGCCAGCCAAAGATAACCACAAAAAATACACTTGAAAACCAAGTAGGTATGTTAAGCATCAAAACATGACTAAAAAAATAAGAAGTATGATTCGAGCTACTTGATAAGTATGCAACCCCCAGAGCATAGAAAAGAAATAAGTAGAGAATCCATCCGCATATGCGACCAGCTCTACCAAGCGTTTTATCTACCATAGATAGAAAATTTACCGGAGTATTGAACCAAGTACTAACTTCTACAAGAAGAAGTCCGGTTAATGTCATGAAAAGCCATGCAGCAAAGAACATCACCATCGCAGGCAGAAACCCTGCAACTCCTGTTAGTATGGGAAGTCCCAACATCCCAGCGCCAATACAACTTCCTGATATAAGAAGCGTACCACCGAAAATACTACCCGTTTTTGTTCCTTCTGATACAGAGGTCATTAGGGTTGTCTAGCCTTCAGTTTTTCCACTTTTCGAATTTCTTGACCAAGTCGTCCTAATTCATATCCTTCGTAATCAACAAATTTAAAYATTCTTTCGAATTCAGGGAAAACTTCTGAAACTTGCTTTGCCATTTCCTGGGCAACATAACGATACATTAGATGCCCAGCTGGTGCTGAACGCAACTCACATATCCATTGGAGAGCTCTTAAATTCAAATGAAAGTACCAATGAATATTGTAAGCCATTGGAACTACGTATTGAGCTTCTTCAGGGAGTTCTGAAGCAATATCATCATACACACTCTTAGCTCTATCCATTGCTTCTCTATAATCTTTTTCCATTTCAGTATCCAAAATTTCATCTGGAATATGGTAGCCATAATCACACGTAAGAAGTTGTCTTTCTTGAGTTAGCATACGATGCCTTTGAAGATCTCGATATATTCCGAAGTCAGCGATAATTTCAAACGTAAACTCGGCATGCTCTAGAGCTCTTGGAGATTTCATTCTCCTATTTTCTCTAGCATTGCATGCTGCATCAAGAATTCTATTCAGGTTTTCTTTTGGCAATTTTTCACAATATTCTAATAATTCAGCAAGACCACACTTCGAATTAGAAAAAAGAAGGGCCGCAGCAATTTTATAAGGAGCTTCAGCATCATAACTGACAAGGCGAATACCAGAGCCTTGCATCTTATCAATTTCATCACAGTGCTCATCTTTCAAGTTGGCTAGCTCTGTTGTCATTTGCTCTCTAAAAGCCGAAAAAGACATTTGGTACTTATGTGATTGATCAGACCGTCTTACAAAAGATGGCATTACTTTGGACATTTCACTATGTACTTTTTTGCCAACATCTTGCATTTCGCTTAGATTATGACAGTTGAGTTTTTGAATCATTCCATCAAAAAATCTTCCATTACCAAAGACTCCCATGTTTGTAAGTGCGCTTGCAGGAAGAAGGCCTCTTAGGCAATCTAATACTTTCGCACGAAGAGCTGCGGTATAAGCTATCTTTGATACGTCATGTTCCTTGGGGAATTTTTTTCCCATTATCTCTGTTAAAGGAGGGATTAACTTTGAATAAGTATCAAAAAGAAAATTGCAAGTTTCAATATACTGATCTCTATATGCAGAAGTCATAAGAATAGGTTCTCTATAGAACTGATATTCACCATTCACTTTTTGATCGAAATATATATACCTTGTTGACTTTTCAAGGGGAGAACCTCCTATTCTGCTGTCTTCTACCACTTTGGCAGCTATCATAGATATATTTTCCATAGCAAGGTGTGCACCACCGAGTTCTCCGATGGAATCATCCCCATAACCATCCAAAATACGATCATAGAAATTTTGGGCTCTTTTAACAGCGATGTATTCTCCTTCATCTTCACTCAAACCATCTGTATGAGTGCTTCCCGCTATTGCATGAAATGCTGTTTCTTCATTAAGAATAAAGTCTTTTAGGAGAAGAGAGCGAAGCCCGAGAGTTGAACGGGAATATTTTATCTATCATTCAAAGCGCTGATAAAAACAGGTTTGTAGAAACTGAAACAGCAGGAGAAGTAGGAATAGGCATTAATGGTTCTACTCGATTAAAGGTATTAGAAAATCGATTAGAATTTGCTGAAAAGACTGTTTTTATTGGTAATGTTGCAGGATCATCTCAAAGTTTTACCCCAGCTATTTCTGATAGCACAGCTAATATAGCAATAGGTAATCAAGCCTTAACATTGACCGGTAATTTCACCATAGATAAGACCCTCCAACCCAACCTCACTTTCGGTGGTTCAGTCACTGTCGGCGGATTGTTTTTGTTAACAAT
>NVUU01000130.1 GCA_002402025.1 Candidatus Aerophobota bacterium | reverse complement strand
CCAATTATCTTTGTTTCTGTACTGACTAAACAACGTATTTTTAAAGCAATTGAAACTGCTGTAACTGTTTTCCAAAGCAGAAAAAAAACAGATCCAAATGCTATTTATAGTAAGCCAAGTATCTGGGTTTTAAGCTGTATGAGTACTGGCATTAGCTTTATTTCATCTTTGGTAGGTATTGGAGGAGGTCTGTTTACCGTTCCATCACTTATGGCATTTAAGATGCGGATACAAAATGCTATTGCAACATCTGCCTCAGTGAGTTTCTTTGTGAGTATATTCGCGACGACGTGGTATGTATTATTTGGATTTTCAGAAGAGGGTTCTAAATCTTCACTTGGATTTATTAACCTACCAGCATTTATCGCAATTGCGATTTTCTCTGTGTGTTTTGCACCACTTGGAGTAAAAGTTGCGCATCTTATCAACACAAAGATACTAAAGAAGATCTTTGGTGCTCTTGTAATTTTGATTGGTATCTATATGATTATAGGCTAGGAGGTCTTATTAAAGTCTGTGATACGTGTTAGCGTGTAATCTCTTTCTGTGTTTTTATAAGCGTATGTATTTAACTCTTCAGGTTTTTTCTTAAAGTCATGCTTGATCTCTTTGGACCTAAGAGTGTCATCACCGTAGTGATCTTTGATAAGTTTACCAATACTTTGCAACTGGCGTCTCATTGACGAATGTCTGTATCTTCTAAACTCGGTATATTCTCTGAGGCCTATTTGCTCCTCAAGAAGAAGCTGCTTTAGATAAGACAGTCTAAAAGTTTGTCCATTCCTGCATTTTTCTGCATCTTCAATAGATTTGATAAGGCTTGCAGGATTCCCCTTCTTTTCCTTTTTGAAAATGGCAAAGCCCTTCTTTGATCCACTTGAATTATGAATCTTTAAAGCAGATTTTTTAAAAATAACTTGCAGAGATGGGGGTGTCTTAATTACTTTGGCTTTTTTTAGATGTTTTGCCAAGATAGCGGAAAAATTAGGAGGTATCTCTACATCTTTTCTGCGAGTGAGGATAGAGCCAGCCTCGGTAGCTTTTTTTTGAACGGATTTTGTCACACCAAATTCCCAGTAGATTTACGAAGATAATAGAAAATTTACTAAATATTAATCAAATCTTAATATTTAATAACATTTCTTTTTCTTGCTGTTTGCATGGTAACCCACTGATACATGGCTGTTTATTTAAGATTTATACTGAGATAAAAAAATTTTTTTTTTTCAAATTATTAAGATATGGATGGAATATGAATAAAACTGCATTAAAAGGAGTACCGATCGAACTGGAAGGACAGTTCCCTGAAAAAGGCGCTACAGTACCCGATTTTGTCCTTGTTGACAAAACGCTAAAGGATTGTAGCCTTGCGGACTTTCAGGGCAAAAGAAAGCTCTTATCGATCGTTCCAAGCCTTGACACTAAGGTCTGTCTACTCTCTTCTAAAAAGTTTAACGATGCGGCAAAGCAAGACACAAATTTAATGGTGCTTGTTATTGCATCGGACCTTCCTTTTGCAATGGAAAGAATCTGCGGGTTCGAGAACCTTGATAATATAAAAACTCTGTCCATGATGAGAGACAAGTCTTTTGGCAGAGATTACGGCGTGCTTATGAAGAATGGTCCGCTTGCTGGAATTACGGCCCGGGCAGTGATTGTTCTTGATGAAGGGAATAAAGTTCTTTATTCAGAGCTTGTAGAAGATCTTGCGAATGAACCGAAATATGAAGAAGCTCTAAATGCGCTAAAATCTTAGATAGAACCGCGTTTTTTAATGGTAGGATAGGACGGATACCAGAGAGTGTCTTCAATGAGCTTCTTTGGATCTTTGCTATCTACTTGTGCATACCCTTTTTCAAAGATATATTTTGCAACCTCTATGCCAATGAGTTTTGAGATTTCTCTAAGATCACTGATACGTGGAAAAATCCCCTCTTCAGGGTTATGTATAAGAGGTGATTTGCTGCTTAAAACATCTGCTGCAATGAGAAACATCTCATCTGTTACAACAGAGGATTTTGTTGCAATCGTACCGAGTCCAACTCCTGGAAAGATATATACGTTGTTGCACTGTGCGACATTCACTTTGTGATTATTATACTCTACGACTTTTGGCGGAGATCCTGTTGCTATGATAGCTTTGCCCTTAGACCAGTTTGTAATATCTTCTGGAGAAGCTTCTGCWKKKRAKSWYRGRTTRGNNWSWGSAAGAACTATAGGTCTTTTTGTGTTTTTGCTCATGTTTTCTATAATCGTTTGCGTAAATAACTTTGGTTGCGCCGTAAGACCAAGTAAAATAGAAGGTTTTGCATTTTTCACAACCTCTTCTAAGGTAATGCTGGAAGGATCTTTTACAGACCAGTTTTTTGTTGCCTCATCACTTTGTGAAAATTTCTTCTGGGCAGGATCGCTTACCTCTCGAGCGTTATGGATAAGACCGGCTCTATCGGTAATATAGAATCTGCTTCGAGCCTGCTTTTCTGTAAGACCTTCAAGCATCATTTTTTTAACGAGGAGCGAAGCTATCCCAAGACCTGCTGATCCGCCACCTGCGATTGCTATATGCTGGTCTTTAAGAGCATGTCCAAGAGATTTTAACGAGGCAAGGATAGCTGCTAAGGCAACAGAAGCTGTGCCCTGGATATCATCATTAAACGAGCAGATTTTATCTTGATAACGTTTTAGAAGCTTGCTTGCGTTATCTCTTGAAAAGTCTTCCCATTGAAGTAGTACATCTGGAAAACGGTTTTTAATTTCTTTGACAAAACTGTCTACAAAATCATCATACTCTTTTCCAGTAATGCGAGGATGCCTCCACCCAAGATACAGAGGATCGTCAAGTAGATCTTGGTTGTTTGTACCAACATCTAATATCACAGGCAGAGTCCTTGCAGGATTGATCCCTCCAAAAAGCGTGTATAAAGAGAGTTTGCCAACAGGGATCGTCATACCCCCTATCCCCACATCTCCAAGCCCGAGTATCCGACTGCCATCTGTTACTACAATCACATCGACATTGTTACGTGGGATGTTTTTTACCATTTGTTTCATTTGGTCTTTGTAGGCGTAGGCAATGTATACTCCTCTATTCTGCGAATAAAGGTTACTGTAATCGAGAGAAGCATCACCGACTGTTGGTGTATAGATATAAGGTAGCATTTCTTCAGAATGTTCTAGTGCAAGCCTGTAAAAAAGAACCTCGTTACGGTCCTGAAGAGTTGTTAAGTAAACGTATTTTGCAAGATCGGTTTTTCTTAAGCTGAAATTCCTGTATCTTCTTTGAAGTTGCTCTTTTATATCAGATACGTGGTGGGGTAAAAGGCCTTTGAGCCCGAGCTCTTCGCGCTCCTTTTCCGTAAATCCGGTGCCTTTATTAAGAAGAGGTGTTCTAAGAATCTCTTGCGGTCCAAGATTTGTTTCAATAGCTCTTGGTTTCTTGCCCTCACTCATTTATAAAACTCCCCTTCTCTAATCCTTTGTATAAGAGTTTTTAATGAAATAGAAAAGGAAATTTACGAGATTGCTTGCTCAGTTGGGCTTTCTTGTTTTTCAAACAAGTAAAAGACACTGAGAAGCCAAAGAGTAAAGATCCCAAGAAGTATCCAGGAGATTACTTTTGTTACAGAGGTTATCGCGAGCATTTGGAGCCCTAGGACAAGTAGAGATGAGATTGCTTTAGAGCTTCTATAAGCAAAGACATCGATAACGGCCTTTGCTCTGAACTTTTCTTCTACTTTAAGAGGCACATAGAGCATCTCTTTAATAATCGTGAAGACGGAGTAATCAAAGGATTTAACACTTGCGTAGCACATGGTAACCACTCTGAAAACGGGAAAAAAGATAAAGCTTATGATGTTCAATGTAAAAAACGCCGGAACAAGGAAATGGCTTCTTCTAAGACCAACAAACTGCACAAGAATATAGGCTCCAAATAGCTGCAGGAAGATATTTACTGTATGGACAACACTGAACATTTTGCCAAGATATGCTGTGCGCATATCCTTTATCGGAATGGCCTGCTCCAAATAGCTGTTGAATTGGAAATCAATGAGCGATGCACTTATCTGCATAAAGACAACAATAAGAAGGATAAATTTCAGATATTTGGAATTTTTTATTAAAGAGAACCCGCCTTTGGCATCTTTCTTTTTAAACTCAATAGAGCTTACTTTTATCCCTGCAGTCTCCATTTTTGACCGCATGGTAAGTAGGCCTTTATATGAAAATATAAATACGGAGTATATAATAGGCGTTGCAAGAAGCAGCATTTCAGACCCTGCTTTTGTTGCAAGGAGCGCTGGAATAAAACTTCCAAGGGCCGCTCCTAGCCCTCCCATGCCGTATAAAAATCCGTAAAGATACTTTGTCTTACCAGATGAGATGGTAGAATGAATCACAGACCATAGAAACTGAAACATCATAAGAACATAGATGTCTTTCCATATAAAATGCAGAAACGAAAATACAGCTATATCTTTCAGAGTAAAGGTTGCGATGACATTAAAGCCGGCTGTTGTAAGAACCGTAAAAAGAGTGGTCTTAAAGCACCCAAATCTTGTGAGACACTTATTATAGAGCATGATAATAAGCAGATTAACTGGAACTGTTGCAAGCCAGGCATAAGGCAGATAAGATGCAGAGAAATGGGAAATAAATACGGAGTAAGATACCGGCTTTGTAACAGAGTACTCTGAGGTTATGCAAAAACCGCAGATCATCGCAAAAAGGATAAATAGTTTTTCTGTTATATGGTAACTTTTTAGCTCGCTTGAAATCTCAAGAAGCCTTTGCTTCATTCACTTGCTCCTAAACTCTGCCGCAGCCTTTTCTCATAGTCGGATGATACATACAACCAACTGGAAGCTGGGATTGGTATTGTGATTTTTGATAGTTCGTTTCCGTTCACAATAACCCCACTCTTCTTAAGAACTGGGAAGTCTAGGTTTGTTTGATAGTCGACCTCATGAGAGTTGATCTCAAGTGAGATCTTCTCATCTGGGATCTCATGCTGCTTAATCATCATATTCAAATCTTCTTGATCAAGTGGCGATGGCAACGAAATTGCCTTACAACGCTTGTCATAGTTTAAAAACGATACGGCTTCATAATGCCCAGGATGCTGAGGGTCTTTCTCAGCAAGGCTCATATCAGCTAGTACTTGGTGCTCTGTGAACTCTAAATATTTATCTAAATCCGTTAGATATTCAGTATCACTGTAACATTCTTTCATAAAACGTTTTAAGTGCCAAGTATAAGCTTTAACTGTCGAATAGTGACAGATCCTTTTGTGCATGAAATATCTAGACATGAGAAGAGCTTCGCAGGACTCTATCCCCTCCTCGTCTATCCCGAGTTTCAAAACAGATCTATCTAGGTGCTCTATGCAGATGATGCGAAGCATCTCAATCAATTGGTGATAATCAAAGAGTCCGTAGGTGATGCCTGTGTATTTTGCATCACGTAGAAGGTAATCGATCCTGTCAGCTCCAAAGAAATCTGCTGTAATGATCTCAGATAGGATTTTTTCCCATGGAGTAAAGGTTGTTTTTAGACCAAGAACTTTAACATCTCGTTCTCCAACGGCAGTTTTAAGAACGTCAAGTTCTACATCCTCTGGGCTTTTTCGAAGACCTGTTGTATCTGCGATTTTTTGCCAAAAGGGCCTCATGTAATGACTTTGAATGATGGTTGCTGTCCATTTCTCATGCCCTTTTTCACCAAGGATGAGTCTTTCCGCCGCATGTGAAAATGGCAGATGACCAATGTCATGA
>NVUU01000129.1 GCA_002402025.1 Candidatus Aerophobota bacterium | reverse complement strand
CTGGAAATTTCTTATGAATACTATAATAACAACAACCTTGCGAATATCCACATCCCCAATTATGGGTACATTGAATACAAATATGACGACAATGATGACAAAATTACACGAGTGTCAAGGTATTCTGAAAGCGGGCAGTTGAAATACTCTCATCGGTACATCTATAGGGATGGCGACTGTGTATATGAAGACTTGATACACAATCTTGGGAGACTGACTTATGAATATGACTCAAATTCTAAACAAGCACGAGTCGCAAGCCCCTACCACCTCGAGGAGTATACCAAAAACGACTCTGGAAGCATTCTGAAAGTAGTAAATAGACATGGCATAAAACACTATCACTATGATTGTATGCATCAATTAACCCTAAACAAAAAATTTGATGCTTTGCTCAACCCTCTGGATGCAGATATTAACGAGCTAGATGAACTTGTTTTAGAGGACAACGTTAGTTGCCAATATGATCTGAATGGCAATTTAATATCTAAAAAAACGGATTCAAATGAAGTTCTCTATGCTTACGATGCTTTTAACAGGCTTATAGAATCCGTTAAAAATGGTGTTAAAACTCATTATACTTATGACTATTACAATAGAAGGCTGTCTAAAACAACAATTAGAGAAAATAGAAAAGAAATAGAGCTATATTTATATTCACGAATGAATGAAATAGCATCCTTCAATGTACATGGAATCCTTGGTGAGTTAAGGATCCCAGGAAAGTCTTTCGACGATCGAATCACAAAGGCTATTGCAATAGAAACTCTTGAAGGCACCTTTGTCCCTATTTATAACGCACAGCATCATATAGATAAGCTTGTAAATGCATCAACAAAACAGGTCTACGACTATTCTTTGTTGCTTCCTTTTGGAAACAACCTATCTGCATTAGATGATAAAAAAACATCATGGATTTTTTCATCGAAACGATATGATCACGAGACAAATTCCGTCTATTTTGGAAGTCGGTATTATGATTTGGATTTGCAAAGATGGACTACGATAGACCCCAAATACTATGAAGATCGTATCAACCTGTATAGCTATGCTCTTAATAACCCTTTGTGTTTAATTGACCCTAATGGAGAGTTTGTAATAGCTCTTCCTTTGATTGGGGGCGGGATCATTCTTGGAAAAGCATTGGTAGGAGGAGTGATTGCTGCTACAGTTGCATACTATGGAGATAAAGCTGCCAAAAGGATCAATCAAAACATCGAAAGAAGAAAATGGGAAGAATTTCAAAGTCAGCAGAATATAGATAGAAGAAACCATCGGAATGATTCTCGCATTGAACGAAAGAGAAATAAACAAAATAAGAATGCTAAGAAATCGTCAGCCGGAAGTTTGCAAAAACAAGTGAATAAAGGAAAAGCTCCAAAATCCGTTGAACGCGTTGATAAAGGAAGGGGAGCCTTTGAAAAAGATCATATCCACTTTAAAGATGACTCAGCTTTGAACCACAATGGTATATGGAAGCACAGCAGCAAAAAATTAACAAACGAAGAAGTCCGATGGATATTAGAAAATGGCTGGGAAGTCCCAAAATAGATAGAGAAACTTATGAAATATTTCACAGAAGATTGGCACACAGGAAAACTGACTGATAGTCAGACAAATAAGAGCCTTAAAGAATACAGTCAACATTTAGATACTATCTACAACGACCTTCCTTTTGTATTAAAAGCATTATCGCGAAACTTACCTCTTCATGATGGAAGAATACTTTCCGTCTGTTATCACTCAAGCAACAGGAAGCTTGTTTTAAATGGCATTTTTGGAGACCTCGAGATCGGCTACTTTTCTTTAAGAATTTCCTACTTGGAACTTTTTAGCTTTGAAAGTAATTACCTAGAAGCCATTAAAGAAAAACCCTTTTTGGAGATACTAAGTGACGAAATTGATATTACGGTAGACAGTCAATATCTTCACAGGATACTCTTTTCTTCCTATGATGAGATCGAAATACAATTTTCAAGCCTATCTATAGAACTCTCAGAGGCTGACTCCAAAGATTATAAAAAACAAAAACCAAAAATCGACATCATCCGGACATAAGATAACTATACAATGACTACCAACACTATTTTCAGAGTTATTTCTCCTATTAAAAATTCACATCAGAATATTTTCATGGCTTTCAAAAATAAAATTTATTATGTAAATTGTGTGTCAATTCTGATACTTTAAACCTTCACGAAGTTGTATACGGCAAGACAGCAAAACTTGCGGCCTATAAAAAAAGCCGACGTAAAGCCGTTTCTAAGAAATAACATCCGTTTCAACAGAAGCTTTCGTAATATAACAGCTGAACTGAGCTTCTTTAAGTTTGCTATATAGCGATTGCTTTTGAGCTTCATTTAGAACAAATATCGCGATGTATTCGCAGTTCCCCTGTAGCTCGAAAAAGTTCTCCGCATGCATCTTTTTGTTTTTTCCAAAACTCTCGACACTTCTAAGCAGCGTGCAGCCTGGAAGATCTAAACTTCTTGCCGTCTCAACAATAAACTGGTGAGAAGCTTTCTTCTCATATTTTTTTTCATCTGAAAAATAAAAACAGACCTCAAATAAATCACTCATATTATATGCAATATCGCCTTTGTTGTTAAAATACCGAGGTAAGTTGCTATTAAACCTCCTACCACATGTGCTAAAACGCACAGAATACCCCTCAAAGGCTGCGCTGTTATAAATAGATAGATAGTTTCAGCAGAGAACGTTGAAAACGTTGTAAACGAGCCAAGAAGACCTGTAATCAAGAACGCTCTTGCTCCAATACTAAGTGGTATATACACAGCTCCTACAGGAAGCACGATCCCAATCACAAAACAACCAAGAAGGTTCACAATAAGTGTTCCTAAAGGAAAAGCCATGAAGTAGGGATTTAAAGCAAGACCGACTCCCCATCTAGATAGAGCGCCAAGTATAGCGCCAAGGGAAATATAGACTGCTTGCACGAACATGGATACACTCCTTTACTCTTCTATAAAGGACATATAAACAAGCAAAAGGTTTAAATCAAATAAGCTGCATATCGTTTGATGGACAGAGTCCTTCAAGATAGGAGCCATAAGTAGAGGCATGATAGACCTTGGCAAGACCTTTAAGCATCGCAACATCTATCCAGCCATTCTTATAGGCGATCTCTTCGATACATGCGATCTGTATCCCTTGCCGCTCTTGTATTGTTTGTACATAAGAGGAAGCTTTATAAAGAGCATCAAACGTACCCGTATCAAGCCAAGCAAACCCCCTACCAAAGAATTTTACGCGAAGAGATTTTCTTTCAAGATACACTTTATTCACATCGGTAATCTCAAGCTCGCCCCTTGCAGAGGGTTGCAGCGATTTAGCAATCGAGATTACATCGTTATCATAAAAATAAAGACCTGTTACAGCATAAGGTGACGGAGGAATCTTTGGTTTTTCAATAATATCAATAACCTCCCCATCTTCATCAAACGCAACAACGCCATACCTTGTAGGATCTTGCACATGGTACGTAAAGACAACAGCACCTTCCTTATGATCTTTTACATCATCAAGCATTTCTTCTAAGTTTGGTCCATAGAATATATTGTCACCAAGAATCAAACAAACGCTATCTTCACCTATGAAATCTTCCGCAATAAGAAAAGCCTCGGCAATACCGCCTGGGTTCTCTTGTATCTTATATGAGATCTTAAGACCCAGATGAGCGCCGTCTTTAAAAAGGGCCTGAAATCTTGGCAAATCACTTCTTGTTGATATGATCAAGATTTCAAAAATTTTAGCCTGCATCAAAACCGATAATGGATAGTAAATCATCGGCTTATCATATACTGGAAGAAGTTGCTTTGATGTTGCCCCTGTAAGAGGATAAAGCCTTGTTCCAAGACCGCCTGCTAAAATAATACCCTTCATGAGGATCCTTAATCTGTGTAACCAAGAACATAAATAGAATCTAAGTTACGGTAATACTCTTTATAATCAAGACCATAGCCTACTACAAAACGATTTTGTATGTCAAAAAGAGCATAGTCTGGATGGTAATCTTGTTTACTTCTTATATTTTTGGAAAGAAGGACCATGGATTTTATTGAAGATGGGTTTAGCTTCTGAAGCTCGCTCATAACTTTAATAAGAGTTTTACCTGTGTCGCAAATATCATCTAAAACGATGACGTCCTTACCAGAAATATCTATATTTTCAAGACCCTTAATCGTCAGCTTTCCAGAAACAGTGCCACCCTGTCCGTAGCTGCTTGCTGTTAGATATTCCAGACTTGTTGGAAGATTCACTTCTTTAAGAAGGTCTGATGTAAAGAAAAGAGCCCCTTTCATGATACACAGGAAAACAACGTGTTTTCCTTGATAGTCATGCTCAAGTGTCCTCGCAGCCTCTTTAATACGTGTTTCGATTTGCTCTTTCGGAATGAGCATTTCAAGAGGATAAGAAAAAGGACTAATATCAGGACCTTTTTTTACTTGAGCTTGAAGCATAATTGTTGTTGTTAAAATAGTTAGGATTATAAAGATTTTCATTTTYATTTTCATTCTCTACAAGTYTCGGTTTCTCGAAGACTCTGTGAAAATGCTACAAAAATGATTTAAGATCAATAGAATATTTTTAGGTGGATTTCGCCATTTGGAAATCATGACCACTCTCAATCAGTTTATCAACGAAGTCAAGGTTATATACTCCTGAGAGGAACGTGTCGTTCTGGAGCATGACTTGATGGAATGCGATTGTTGTATGAATATTACCAATATGAAACTCTTTCAAAGCTCTTTTTGCTCTTTCAATTGTTTCTTCTCTATTCCTTCCCCTTACAATAAGTTYTGCAATCATTGAGTCATAGTTCGGCGGAATACTATATCCTGTATAGCACGCGCTATCTACTCTAACATGCGGTCCACCTGGCGGGATATAGTATTCAAGTTTTCCAGGTGATGGAGCAAAATTACATGATGGATTTTCTGCATTTATACGGAATTCCATTGCGCAACCATCAACAGAAATATCTTTCTGCCTTAGCTTGAGTTTCTCTCCCCTTGCAGCTTTAATCTGTTCTACAACAAGATCTACTCCTGTCACCTCTTCTGTTATGGTATGCTCAACTTGAATTCTTGTATTGACTTCCATGAAATAGAAATTTTTATTCTCATCAAGAAGAAACTCAACAGTACCCACAGTATGGTATTTCGCCTCTTTTGCAATAGCAACCGCGGCATCACCCATCTTCTTTCTCATTGAAGGTGTGATCACAGGACTTGGTGTTTCTTCAATGAGCTTTTGTCTTCTTCTTTGAATCGTACAATCTCTCTCTCCAAGATGGATGTAATTCCCATGCTTATCAGCAAGAAGCTGAACTTCCACATGCCTTGGATTCATAATCATCTTTTCAAGGTATACATCTGGATTGTTGAAAGAAACTTCTGCTTCTGTCTTTGCCTGAGCATACTTGCGTTTAAAATCTTCTTTATCAAAAGCAACGCGGATTCCTTTACCACCACCACCAGCTGAAGCTTTAATAAAGATAGGGTAGCCAATCTTTTTTGCTTCTCCTAGCGCTTCTTCTAATGTCTCTACAATTCCATCTGTTCCAGGGATAACAGGACACTTCACTTTCCTTGCAATCGCCTTTGCTTGGGCCTTATCACCAAGGAGTGCGATTGTAGAAGAAGATGGGCCAATGAATGTGAGTCCACAACTCTCACAAATAGATGCAAAATTGGCATTTTCGCTGAGAAAGCCGTAACCTGGATGCACGGCATCGGCTCCAGTGATTTCACAAGCAGA
>NVUU01000128.1 GCA_002402025.1 Candidatus Aerophobota bacterium | reverse complement strand
GTAACGTATGTCACCGTGATGATCTATTAACCCGTAGATACCGCGACTATCCTTTGGAGCTTCGTATGTGTGTGATGGCTTAGCCGCAAGTAACATTGCGAGAAGCCTTTTAAAATCTCCCGAAATTTACTTTTTTGATACCGAGCTTGTAAAAGGAGATGAAGGAATAAAATTTGAAAATTTTGTAGCCCTTTCGTTGCTTAAGCATATTCATTCTAAAATTGACTATCAGGCAAAAAATTACTCATTAAAATTTTTACATACAAAAGAAAAGAAAGAAGTCGATTTCGCGATTTCTCATGATAAAAAAGTTGAAAAAATTATTGAAGTGAAGTTGAAAAATCATACAATGAGCTCTTCCTTAAGATTTTTTCATGAAAAGTATCAAATCCCAGCTGTGCAAGTAGTAAAAGATTTGAAGAAGAAAAGAATAGAGGGTGGCATAGAGATCGTTCATTCCAAAAAAAATTTAGAATCCCTTGATTTATAAAAATCTGTTTATATAGCATAACTTATTAGATTTTCTGGTATACTACAGGCATGTTTGACTTTTTACAGATAGACACTTTGATATCCCTTGCCAAGCAAGTTGGCTACTATCTTCTCCTTTCACTAGGAGTAGGAGTACTTGCCTTTGTTGTTCATTTCATTACCCAGCGTTACGCAGTAAAGCTCATTAAGAAAGGTATTGGAAGAATCCCTAAGAAATGGAACAAACATATTTTAAAAGGAAATTTGTTTGGACGTCTGGGGCTGCTACTTCCTGGTATGGTTGTCTATGCGCTTATTCCGGTGTTTTTTGGTGGTTTGCCATCCTTAATGGAGTACGTGTTAAGAGCTGTTGAAGCCTATCTGATTATCATATCATTGCTTGTTGTAAACGAGCTTCTTGGAGCTGTTTACAATGTCTATCAAACTTTTGAAGTATCTAAAGAAAAACCTATAAAGGGACTGATTCAGATCGCAAAACTCATCATATTTAGCCTTGGTGGCATTTTGATGATTTCTAGGATTGTAGGACAGTCTCCAAGTCTTCTTCTTGGAAGCTTAGGTGCACTTACAGCTGTTATGATGCTTGTCTTCAAAGATCCTCTTCTTGGGTTTGTTGGAGGTTTCCAACTTGCTGCCAATCAAATGGTGAAAGTTGGAGACTGGATAGAGATGCCAAAGCATGATGCAAATGGTGATGTGATTGATATTTCCCTTACGTCTGTTAAAGTGCGTAACTTTGATAAGACGATTACGAATATTCCGACATATGCCCTAACTTCTGATTCTTTTAAGAACTGGAGAGGAATGTTTGAGTCTGGTGGAAGAAGGATCAAACGCTCGATTTTGATCGACCAATTTACRATTAAGTTCTGCGATGGTGTTATTTATGAAAGATTCTATCAAAATCGTTTTTTGAAGGACTATATTGAGAAACACAAGATTGAAGAGGTCACGAACCTTGGTCTTTTAAGAGCTTATATTGTTGCTTATCTTGAATCTAATGATCGTATTCATAAAGAAGGAATGCTTTTTTTAGTGCGTCACTTAGAGCCAACAGAAAATGGACTACCTCTTCAGATCTACGTCTTTACCAAAGATACTAAATGGCGTATCCACGAAGAGATCCAAGCAGAAATCTTTGAGCATATCATCGCGATGATCCCGACGTTTGGGCTTAAAATTTTCCAGTCTTCTTTCGAGATCAATCCTAAAGAAGCTCTTCAGCTCATTTAAGTTTTGTCCTTTTATTAAGCTTGCTAAATACACGCTCAATTTCTTTTCTATACGGCTTTTTAAGAGATTTTAAAATTAGAAAAAAGTCTTGGTTTTTTGCAAATGCACTCCCTGTCCAGTTAGCAGATCCAAGGATAAAAGTGTTTCCGTCGACAAGCATCATCTTGTGGTGGAGCAGTTCCTGGCCGACATTCACAAAAACGGGGATGTTTGCAGACTGGATTTTTATAAGAGCTTTTTTTGAGGATCCGTTGGAAGAGGTCCTGTCTAAATAGATCTTGATATCAACGCCTCTTTGTCTTGCTTGAATAAGGCTATTAACCAGCTCTTTATGGGTGAGCGTAAACATAGCGATGTTTATAGAAGATGTAGCTGTTTCAATAAGGTTTTTGATTAGATAAGAGGGATTTTCCTTTTTGCAGGGGAGTCTACAAAAAGTAACATCCATACCTTCTATATTAAACTTTTGGATCCCAAAGGTGTTTTTAGAAAGAGCTTTTGCAAATGTTTCATCATAGATCCCAACAATCAGGTTCTCATGAATCTTTAATGACTCGTAAGTCATATTGGCAGAACCAAGATAAGAGGTATTTCCATCTACAAGAAGGATTTTCTCATGCATAAGCCCCTTTGTTTTACGAAGCTCCCAAGGGAGCTTTTCTTGGAAGACTCTAAAAGCTCTTGGAAGAGTTTTATGATCGGTTAAGATCCTCAAAGGAATGTTTTTTTTAAAAATTGTTAAGAGAACAGATTCATCTGTTAGAGCGTAGCTCGAAAGCTCTATGCTCTTTTGGGCACTCTTAAGAGCTGTCACTATAAGGTGTCTTAAAGAGTGGGTGGAGTTTGTATAAAAAAGGATGGGAGACTTTGCAGAAGGAAGGGGGATATAGATGCTTTTATAAAAGACATATCCAAAAAAAGAAAAAGCAAGCATCAGCGAGACGCCAAAGCTTGCTATTTTAATTCTTTCGTCAAAAAATTTCTTAAATTTTTTGACCCTTCTTACGCATTTCTTTGACAATTGTTGAGAGGCCTTTCTTATCGATGTCACGYATTGCTTTTGCAGAAAGTTTTAACGTAATGAAACGATTTTCTTCATCTAACCAAAAACGCTTTTTCATAAGATTTGGTAAAAACCTTCTTTTACTCTTTCCAGTAATGTTCAGTCCAATACCCTTCTTTTTTTTCGCAATACCACGAACCGTATATGAACGTCCCTTCACGGGTTTTTTTCCTGTCACTTGACATACTCTAGCCATGATATCTCCTCTAAAAGAAACTTTTTAAACGCCTAGCATAGCATGCGACTTTGATATTTCTCAAGAAGGATAAAAGGGTTTTGGAATATTCTTATATCTAGTATCCTTTTTCGTATAAAAAGCATCTAAATTTCTTTTAAAGCACCTAGGAAAAGGGGAGATTATGAATCAGGCTATTACGACAATCAAAGCGAGATCTACTGCATATGTCAAAAGTAGGCTTTTCCTTATGGATCTTGCAAAAGTTTCTATCGCAACTTTGTGCCTTTCTCTACTCGCTCTTGCAAAAGTACCAATAGAGCCTGTTCCGATTACTTTGCAGACGCTTGGTGTGTTCCTTATAGGGCTTACTTTAAGACCCTCTCTTGCTGTAGCATCCGTGATGCTTTATCTTGGTGGTGCAACGGCTGGGCTTCCGATCCTATCTGGAATGCTCATTAATCCATTTTGGATTATAGGACCAAGTGGAGGCTTTCTACTTGGGTTTATTCCAGCAGCATTTGTGATTAGTTACATCTCGGGTAAAACAAAGAACAAATCGTTTGTGAAGACAATTTTTGCTCTAATTGCAGGGCAAGCTATTATCTATCTTTTTGGTGTTAGCTGGCTTTCTACTTTGATAGGCCTAAAAAAAGCAATCGCCTTTGGTATTATGCCGTTTCTTCCTGGAATGGCGTACAAAGTGCTGCTTTCTGCAAGTCTTTTTAAACCGATTTCTTACGTAAGAAAAAAAATATAATCCACACCTTTTCATTGAACTTTTCAATCGACTACTGATTTAATTCAAACGAGGAGGAGGCGCATAGCTGTACCCGTATTTTTTACAGGATCAAGGGCTGTTTTGCCCTACAGGTTTAATAATCCTGCGATTATCAAAATCTTAAGGGGGCTGAATTTTTCACATGAAAGTTCCACAGGTCTTGAAGAAACTCTAAGAAAGCTTTTTAATGAAAGAACGACAGTGTTCCAAGTTGTCGATGAGGAATCACTTCAATTTAAAGAAATAGAGTCCCAAATCCCCATAAATACCCTCCTTGTTCTCCCAGGAGCCCCATCGATTTCTAAATGGAAATTCTCTGATGAAACTCTAGAAAGGATTCAGCGATATTACGACAGTGGTCTTTTGAAGATTATTGCCGTTTGCGTGGGTGCATTTTTTTGCTCAAGACACGTTGTGTATCAGGAGAAAAAAGGAACGGAATCCTTAATAAATATTTTCAAGGGCTCGTGCGTGAGTCCTGCATACAGAGGCAACCAATCAGCATTAGGAAGAGCAAATATTTAAGACTATTAGATAGAAAGGTAACTTGCCATGCCACGATGAATGATGGTGGCGGCTATTTTGAAATAGGGCCTGGAGGTGACCCCTTTGTTGATGTAAAGGCCTTATATGATCACAGTAAGAAGCCAGCTGTGATTGTATGTAGACCCTTTCTATTGATGAATCACTTGGAGCTGTTTTACTAGGTCCTCATCTTGAATACGGCACAGGCTGCGAAGCTTTTTCTTCTTATGAGGCACTTTTTCTTCATCTAAAAGATGATATTTTTGCAATGAGAAGAAAACTAGCACATGATGAAAAGCTTCGTATGGAAACTTTTACAGGTTATATCGAAGAACTTGGTTTCAGCTAAAGATTGATTTTTTTTCTCAGCAAACGTAAAAGGAAATATTTTACATGTTTGAGGAAGCCTTGAAAGAAATCTACGCAGAACTTGCCGTTATTGGCTCTGGACCATCGGGACAAAAAGCTGCTATCCAAGCTGCAAAGCTTGGCAAGAAAGTCGTTGTGATCGAAAGAGACGAGCACATCGGCGGAGCAAGCTTAAATTCTGGTACGATTCCTTCGAAATCGCTAAGAGAAGCGATCCTTGACCTTACAGATTTCTACTCACGAAGTTTCTATGCTCAAGATGAAGAAGTTTCTTTTAAGAAAATTTCCATTAACGATTTGAACTTTAGACTTCATAAAGTTTTAGATGAACAAAGAAGGATGCTTGGCAGGCAGTTTGAGAAAAATCATATTCAGGTGGTTCACGGCTCTGCTCGATTTGAAGATGAACACACACTTCATGTCTTCGATGATAATGAGACGCTGGCGCATATTATTTCTGCGGAATATATTTTGATTGCTACAGGATCAAAGCCAAGAAATCCTAAGGAAGTTCCTTTTGATAAGCACAAAGTTCTAGATTCTACAAGACTTCTAGAAATAGATTGTCTGCCGAAAAGTTTGATCGTTCTTGGTGGAGGGATTATTGGTTCTGAGTACGCAAGTTTCTTCGCAGCTCTTGGTACAAAAGTCACTGTTATTGATAAAAGAGATCAAATTTTGCCTCTTCTTGATCGCGAAATAGGGCAACATTTACAGAAGTCACTAAGCAAGATTGGACTAAGCTTTTTGGGTGAAAAAGTTTTTGAAGAAATAGTTCAAAAAAATGGGCAAGTTGTGGTGAAATTCAAAGATAACACAGAATCTTCGGCGGATGTGCTCTTGTACGCGCTTGGTAGAGTTGCAAATGTTGATAGTCTTTGTATCGAATGCGCTGGGATAAATGTTACTGAAAAGGGATTCGTTCCTGTGAACGCTCTTTTTCAAACAGTAGTACCAAGCATTTATGCAGTAGGGGATGTGATTGGAGGACCTGCCTTAGCTTCTACAGGAATGGAGCAAGGAAGACTTGCCGCACGGCATGCGTTTGGTGTAAAAACGCACCACTTTCCTTCTTTTTACCCTATTGGGATCTATACGATTCCAGAGATCTCTTCCGTTGGATATACAGAAGAGCAGCTGAAAGATTTAGAATTTAAGTACGAAATAGGAAGAGCCTACTACTACGAGATCGCAAGGAACCAA
>NVUU01000127.1 GCA_002402025.1 Candidatus Aerophobota bacterium | reverse complement strand
TCTCTCTCTCTTCTTTTTTCATTCAAGATTCCCCTCTGATAATCCCCTTCCAAGAACGATGAGCTCTACTTTCATACATCAAGGCCCCACTCATGAGCACCTCAAAMKMWWMCMCAAACTCTTCTACAAACTCTTTTCGATTTTCAACACTTCCCTCAAAAAGAAGGTAAAGAGTAAGAGCTTTCTTTACTCCTTCTTCAGAAAGAATCGCACAGCTCTGCTCTTCAAGCTCACTTTTTAAAGTCTCTCCAAATCCTCCGTTTTTCATTTTTCGAAGTAGATTTTCTAAAAAACCAAAAGTGCTTTTAAATTTTTTTCTGCACCCATCCATGACAAGCTTATTCAGCCTCATCTCTGCTACATCTTCAAAATGCTCAGTTAAATTATCTATTGTGAGATAGCGTGGTTGCTGTGCGATCTCTAACATCCTTTCTTGCTGTCTTGTTCGTAACTCATTCAAAGAAGATGTCATGGCAGTCTTTAAGTCTGCTATATCTTTCACGTAGACATCTTGTTTTTTAAGAGCTTTATCACGTGCTACTAAGAGTCTTTTTTTAGCCTTTTCTCGAGCTATTGGTTTAGCTAAATTATTAAAATACATTTCCTTTTGAAAAAGGCTCGCACAAGCCTGTATACGGGATACAGTGACTCGCTTTTTTTCTAAAGATTCAAACAGTGCAGGATTATCTCGGAAAGTTTTGAATGAAATCCCCCCATGGTTTGCGAATCTTACCCAGACAGTTCTTGCCTTCTCTAAAGCTGTCACCATCTCTTGATCTTTTTCATTACCGCAAACAGTACTAAACCCTTTTGAGATCTTTGTCTGGATCGTCTTTTTTTGAGCTCTATATTCTTTTGGAGGAAGTTCTTTATTTGGAAGCTGCAGGTAAGAGTTTAGCCTCATATTCAAAACTTGAAACTGTAGAAGACTATTCGTTGCCATAAACCACTTTTTTTTATTGAAACTGCAACTATTTTAGCCGTTTTTCTTGTTATCTTCAACACAAGTCATACCCTAGAAGGGTGTATAGGGCTGTTATTCGCAATCACCTACATTAAGAATACGGAAATTATTCAGTTTTGTTTTCGTTATTATTTATCCTTAGTAAAAATAATAAATTAAAAATTATTTGACTAAATAATTACCCTTTCTCTATACCAAAAATTTAACCACAATTTACCAAGTTTGATAGAGCTATGATAAATTCAAACAATGGCCTTCTTAAAGAAATCGATGCGACCATCGATCAACTCGTTAAGAATGCAGAAGTACTCAAGAATATTTCTTCTAAGAAAGAGTACGTAGAAGAAGTCGATGCACTTGAGAAAACACAAGAAAGTCTTCTTGCACACCTCATTCATATGGATGAGCTGCTAAAAACAAAAAGGTGTATTCCTCTTTCTGGAGAAAGTACGCTTCTTGCAAAAAGTGTTCATAATAAACTTGGTAGAAGTGGCTATCTAAATACTGTGATCAAAAAGAAAGAAAAATTCGAAGAAAAGAAAGAGAAACAAAAAATCCCATCAAGAGCTAAAAAACCAAAGATCCATAAAAGAAGAACTTTTGCTGGTAAAGTGATCTAGATCTGTGATCACGATCACGTTCTAGAAATCAGCAAGCTCTCTTATCGCTTTTTCAATATCAGATTTCTGCAGAAGAACTGCATCCTCAAGTGGCTTACTATAAGGAATCGCACACTCAAAACTACCAATTCTTTTTATTGGTGCATCAAGATGCTCAAACTCATTTTCAGCAATCCTTGCTGCAAGCTCTGCTCCAAAACCGCAATGCTTGTGCGCCTCATGAGCAATCAAAACTTTTGATGTTTTCTTCACAGATTTTGAAATAGTTTCATAATCAACAGGTGCAATCGTGCGCAGATCAATAAGTTCAACCTCTAGATCTTCTTCTTTATACAGCCTATCGCAGATCTCATTTGCCATAACTGTGGACATGCCCCAAGTAACAAGAGTCAGATCACTTCCTTCTCTTACAACCTTTGCTTTTCCGATGATGTCGATTTCTTCAGGCCCTGGCTCTTTTCTTGCTGAAAAGGCTCTTTGTCTATAAAGACCTTTGTGTTCTAAGAAGATCACAGGATTTGGATCTCTTATGGCAGCTTTCATGAGTCTTTTCGCATCTTCTGCGTTACTTGGCAGAACAATCTTAAGACCTGGACAATGCGCCAGAAACGCCTCGATACTTTGTGAGTGATAAGGGCCACCTTGGATATAGCCTCCCGTTGGCATTCTGATCACAACAGGACAGTTCCATTCCCCGCCAGATCTATAATGGATGCTCGAGAGCTCATTAAAGAGTTGGTTGATTCCTGTCCAAAGATAATCTGCRAACTGCACTTCTGCAACGGGCTTGTGGATCCCATCAAAAGACATTCCTATTACAGTTCCTATAATTGTTGATTCCGCAAGAGGGGTATTAAAACATCTCTCTTCGCCATATAATTCTGTAAGGTCTTTTGTCGTTCCAAAAACTCCGCCTTTACCATGAGCTACATCTTGTCCAAAAACAATAACGCTTGGATCACGTTCCATCTCTTCTTTAAGAGCGTGATTCAATGCATCTACCATAACAACAGATTCGYTCTCATTATTAGATGAGATCACAACCTTTTCTTCCACATCTTTGAAAATATGCTTTGTGACGCTTTCTTTTGATGGATAAGGGATCTCTTCCGCTTTTTTCGATGCAGCATCAATGCGAGACTTAACTTTGTTTCGAAGAGCTTCTAACTCTTCTTCTTTAAAAAGACCCATCTTTACCAACCATTCTTCATATCTCGGAATAGGGTCTTTTGACATTTCTTCTTCTAAAATTTCARMWSYTKYWKWTTTTTKYSSWTCGTCACTACTACTATGAGGACCAAGTCTTGGAACTTCTGCTACGATAAGCGATGGCCCTTCAAAATTTCTTGCTTTGCTAACAGCACTTGAATACGCTTTTGTTAGCTCTTCAAAACTTGTTCCATCAACTTCGTGAGTTGTGAGCCCCTCATAACCTTTTGCAATCTTCGCAATCGAACCTCCCGCTGTCTGATCCTTTACAGGAACAGAGATTGCCCAACCATTGTCTTGGACAACAAAGATTACTCCAAGCTTATGGATACAGGCAAAGTTCAATGCCTCATGAAAATCTCCTTGCGATGTCGCTCCATCCCCAGAAGATACATACACAGCTTCGTTTTTACCAGAAAGTCTGAGCCCTTTTGCAAGGCCGACAGCCTGTAGAAACTGAGAACCAACAACACTTGATTGCACAGGAATATTTAATTCTTTATGGGAGAAATGATCCGGCATCATTCTTCCTTTAGAGTGATTCTTTACATTTCTTCCTAGGAACGCTCCAAGGAGTTCAACAAGGCAGGAGCCAAAACCAATCGCAAAACCTCTATCTCTATAATAAGGAAAAGCCCAGTCTTTTCCTTGAACTAGTGAATGCGCACCAATCACACCGACAAGCTCATGGCCAAGGGCATTCATATGGAAAGTTCCCCCTTTATTCTGGCGAACAAGCTTCCCCATCTTCTCATCCATGAAGCGGCACTCATAGGCAGCCTCTAAGACACGCAAACATTTTGCTTTTGTCTCTTTTGGAGATTTCACTCCCGTATCGAGTAGCCCTTCAAGAAGATCTAGGTTGTCTTTGTTTTTGGTTTTCATAGTTCTTACTCTTTTTTCTTACCTTTTTTAATAGGGGTCACCTGCTTGATGCCAGCACTTCTCTTCTTCTGCATAAGCTCTTGTACATCTGCTTTCTTCTGCGGACCTTTCCTCTTAGGAAGTAATCCCTTCGCAATACCAAGTACCTTTGACGTATCCCCAGTGGATGGCTTTATCCTTTTATTCACAGCTTTGATGAGCTTCTCTTCTGACTCAATTCCAAAGTCTGATGTATCACGCAGCTTCGATGATAGATGCTGCAAAGATTCCAGTCTTTGTGACAGAGCTTCCAGCTTCGTATCGATCTTCGCTCTTGAAGATCCTCTAAGAGACGCGATAAGCTGCGCTTCCGTATCAAACTTCGCTGAGAACGTTACAGAGCTTGAAGTAAAGTCTGGTAGATATAAAAACGGCCTTGCAGACGGCGGCACCTTAGTATAGATGTCTGCTGTCAGCTGAGGCTCTATCTCTATTTTCTGCGCTTGCTTTGGAGGTCTTCCCCTCTTTGGTCTTGGATTAAGAGCTTCGTTCGAATAGTACGTCTTTGCTTTTGTAGCAAGAGTCTCTCTTGCCATAGAAATTTCTTTTGCCANTTYTKAYYMRMAAMRATTNNKKSCTTCAGTCTCTCTACAACCTTCTTTGCAAGCTCGAGATCCTCTTCAAATACAAACTGGATCTCTCTATTTCTAAGCCATTCAATAATACGGATCCTAGAACGCTCATGATAGTACTGCTGCCACTTCTCAAGTTCCGTTAAATGGTCATAAATAAATTCTAGAAAATTCTCTCTCGCCTCTTTAGACTGGATAATATCAATCAGCTTTTCCTTCGTATCGATGTCGTAAACTTTTTCATTTACAAATCCTTCCATGAACTTCTTTGTTTCAAAGAAAGTCATCTTAGGAAGAAGGCAAAAGCGCTCGGCCTCTTTGAGGATATCTGCTTCTAAAATATCTAATTCTTCTGATCCCTTATCTAAATCAGCAAAAATAATAAACCCTTCTACTTTATCTAAGTAAAAGTCTCTTTCGTCATCTGATTTAGCAAAAGCATCCATAAGTCTATGAAATTGTAAGATCAATGGATTTTGTGCTTTTGGATATGTAGCTGTCATAAACGTGAACCTGTTGTTCGTTAACGGTTGAAATAATCTCTTTTCATGGACGTTGAAAAGAGTATTTTAACAAAGACTAGGGATAAACCCCTAGTATAAAAAAAGGATTATATAAGGTTTATTAAAGTCTTTTCCTCCCTAATGCTCAAGTAAAATTTTTACATGGCAAAAAGCAAGGATAACACCTCATTTTCTCCGGATCAAGCGGTAATCTCTATTTTTAACAAAAGAATATAGTAGCTATTTTTTGACTTCCAAGACGGCTTTTAGATATACAGACATTCCATTGAAGTTTTATATTGTCGATCTAATATGATTCTTAGAAAAAAACAACTAGAGAGATCTCGTGTATAAGATACCGTTTTTGCCTTTGCAGCAAAACCTTGAAACCAAAGATATTCTCAAAAAACTTACACATGCACACCGAGCACTTGCTGAGTTAAAAGGTGTCTCTTTGATCATACCTAATCAAAGCATTCTGATTAATACTCTTGCGCTGAAAGAAGCTAAAGATAGCTCTGCAATAGAAAATATCATCATATCAGACGATGAACTCTACAAAAGTGATTGTTCCAACAAATATTTTGCAACAAGGGGAGTGAAGGAAGTATATAACTACGTCGCTGCTCTTAAACATGGATATAGTAGAGTTAAAACTTACGGTCTACTGACTAATAGTCATATTCTTGAAATCCAAGCAACTATTGAAGAAAACACTGCTGGTTTTCGATCTCTTCCAGGCACCTTATTAAAAAACGATCATTCAGGTGAAGTTATTTACACTCCCCCGCAATGCGCGAAAGAAATCACAGACCTAATGGACAACCTTGAAAAATATATTAATGAGAACACTGAGAATGACTTTGACCCTTTAACTAAGATGGCCATAATTCATCACCAGTTTGAAAGCATCCATCCTTTTTATGACGGTAATGGAAGAACAGGTCGTATTATAAACGTTCTTTATCTATTAAAAAATGACCTTTTAGACACTCCGGTACTTTACCTTTCTCGTTATATCAACGAAAACAAAAATGAATACTACCGCCTTCTTCAAGAAGTGCGTGTGCAAAAAGGAGCCTGGAACGAGTGGATATTGTTTATCCTTGAAGCTGTAATACAAACTTCCTAC
>NVUU01000126.1 GCA_002402025.1 Candidatus Aerophobota bacterium | reverse complement strand
ACGGAGAATCAATAATATCGAGGATAAGAGGCTCTGTAATTTTAATTTTTCCAAAGATGGAGTCGAAGACTTGATCCTTTGAAAAAGAAAAACTTGTTTGGCAAAGAAGAAAAATAAGAAACAGTCTTGTCACGAAAGTCATAGAGCATCCTTAATAAATCGATTACACATAGTAAACTTCGCGGTCATTATGTACAGAGGGGGAATTAAAATCCATGTTGAGATAAAATGCCGCGTTTGATTGTAGAAAACGAACACACTGTCTTTACAGATTCTTTATTTTTCTGAGAATGTTTTTTTAAGAGGCTTGTATTTTTTTCTCTCTAAGCTTTTTTGGAAAAAGAGCAGGTAGAGATTTGCTTTCTTCTATAACAACAGATGAAAGCATAAATAGTACGATAAGATTTGGGAACGCCATGAGCCCGTTAAGAAGGTTCGATATTGTCCACATAAGGTTCAAAGAAAGAAGCGCACCAGGGATTATAAGAGCTATAAGGGTCCTATGAAATTATTTAACCCTGTAAAAAATGGTTTCAATACGATACATGATCCACTCTGGCTATTGATTTGAAGACTTCTTAAAGAAGTGTATCTTTGTTTGCTACACAAGAGGCTCGGGATTCTATTCTTCTGGGATAGACTCTGGAGTAGGAAGTATATCCTCTTCAAGAGCTTCTTGGGACTCCTCTTCAAGAATTTCCTGTGATTCTTCTTCGCTATCAGCGATAAGAAGAGACTTTTTCTTCCACTTACCCTGGTGGTATCTAAGGTACATGACTCCTGCAGAAAGTAGGCTGTAGGCAACCCAGATCATGATAGCAAGTTCCATGGAGCCAGACTGTTGCATGATCAAGAAGTAAGTAGGCACAAGAAGGAAAAACCAGACGCAGAGAACTCCTGTGATCATAAGAAACACAGTGTCTCCAGCCGCTGTCAATATCCCGTTAAGAAGCCATCTAACATACTCTATCACCATGTAAATGCCTGTGAATATCAGGCAGGTGCGTATCGTTGCCTTAAGCGAGGCTGTTTCCTCCACGCCAAGAGCTGCGATTCCGCCACCCTCAATAGCTCCGGGAGTTTTGAAGAACCAGTTCATTAAAAAATCTGGGAAAAGAACGAAAAATATACAAATGATAATTGAAAATAACGCGATCATCTTACATCCGGATGATAGGACGTTTTTTACCTTATCAAGTTTTTTTGCGCCGATTAAGTTGGCAGCAACTGCTGCTGCACCTTTTTCGATCCCAAGACCAAAGAAAACAAAAAGCAGAAGTATGCTTTGGCAAACAGAAGAAACCAGCAAATGGTGATCGCTTACCTTTGACATCATCCAATAAAATATCGACCAACCAAGAAGTTCCACGAACACAAAAAGAGCGGGAGGCATCCCGATTTTGATACATTGATTGAAAGCCTTTCTTTTAAAGGCATATTTGCCAGAGCCGTATTGTGCCCGGTTTTGTTTTTTGATAAACAAAATGAAAAGCACGATGGCCTGCACAGCAATACCAATACCCGTTGCGATACAGGCGCCCTTCACACCCATAGAGGGAATAACCCCCTTGTATCCAAAGATAAAAAGTGGATCTAAGATAATATTTACGATGTTACCAGTAAGCGCGAGCCATTTGATAATAGATGTTTTTCCCTGACCAACAAAAAAAGCAGTTACAGCGGCAAGAAGTACTGAAACCGGACTGTAGAGCATAGTCCAAGTAAAGTACTGGTGTTCGTAATTTATGGCGCTTGCAGCACCATACAAAAGATCGGCTCCCCAAATAGCCATCGGAATAAAGAACAGTAAGGAGATCAAACTGAGCCAAATCATCTGCCATACAGGGATCCCAAGCATCTTGTATTGTTTTGCACCGTTATACTGGGCTACAAAAACTTCCGCGAGGCTTGCAAGAGTTGACCATCCAAGTGCGAGTGACCAGCAGAAGGTTCCGGCGCTTGTTGCTGCATTAAGAGCACTTGTTGAATAGTGGGATAAGAAAATCCTGTCTACAAAAATCATCACAAAAAGAGATAAAAAAGAGATCATCAAGGGCATTGAGATCTTGTAGAGCTCTTTAAAAGAGCCTGTTTTGATTTCTTGTGTCTTCATTATTAGCTCAGTTCAAAAAAGAGGTTTTACGAAGTAATGTTAAAGTTGGTCAGATGGGTCCTAATACCCCTAATTTTTGTATAGCACGTGTGGATGTTTATCGGCTCACAAAAAAAATGCAAAATCGAAATCGCATATCCGCTCTTACACAGAAAAATACTAAGTATGCCCAGCTTTTCAGTGGAGCAAGTTTAAATCTTTTCAGGATTTCTGAATACTAGTTAAAAGTATCTTTTTGAAACTAGAAGAGGTGAGTTAAGAGAACTTTAAACGAATGAAATATAAACTACTGTATTTAGAAGTGAAGGTTGCTGGATGAAGAAAAGATGTTACCGATAGATTATACAAACTACAGAGGAGAAGGGTCAAATCGTAAACACCTTCTGCGATATATTCCTGTGAGGTGTCAGAGATCGACATTTCAAGGGCTGCTGTTGCGTGAGCATATGCTGCAAGTCGTGTTGTTTATCAGAATCATCCTGAAGCTTGAATAACATCAGACGGTTTTGTGCAGCTCATATCAAGAGAATTAGCTCTTGTGAACAAAGGCCTTARTCCTTTGATTCTATTGATTTCAAAATCGCCGTGCTGTTGCGTTAAATCCGCAACTCTCGCTGCATCAATCCCACGCGGAAGTGTTGGATGTCTTCCTGGGTTTTAATAGGAGTAAAAGAAGCTGGGACTGGCATGCTAGCTGGGATAGGAAGTTCTGGTGGCGCCTGAAGAGGAGCTGGTGATTGGGTTATTTGCCCCGTAGCTACTGTATCAGCACCTATTTGTAAGATGGTTGTCATAGTTTTATCTGGGTTTTCTATCTTTATTATATTCAATAGAGTTCAGTGACAAATAATGAATCGATTATATAATAATAAATATTTTAATTAAATTTATTATGAGTATCTTTCTATGGGATATTTGTAAGCTTCTGTGAATGTAAGGTTTAAGAGGATGTTGTCTTTCTCAACACTCTGTATACAAAGAAATTACGGGCAATCAAAAAGAGAGGTTTTTTTGTTAGAAAAATGGATGTGATTTAGAGCCTGTGTGCTTTGAGGCGAATGCTAGCCAAAAGAAGCCCATAGAGAAAAGATTTAGAAAAGGCATTGCAGTAAAATACACACTTTATATATGGTTTACATTTCTTATTTCGAACGAGAACTAAGGAAAAACAAACAGTAAAGTTTGTAAAAGCTATTTGACAGTGTAAATGAAGTGATGATGCCAAATTAAAGCTTGAGCGTGACAAGAAATTGTCATGTTCTCGTCAAAATATTTTTTTTTTTACTTGAGAATTTGATCTTGGTTCAGATTGAATGCTGACGGCGTGGATGAGGCATGCAAGTCGAACGAAGCTATTTATAGCTTAGTGGCGAAAGGGTTAGTAATACATGAGTAATCTACCTTTAACCTTGGAATAACAGTTGGAAACGGCTGCTAATACCGAATGAGGTGACTGTAGTACGCTACGGTTTATCAAAGTGGGGGACCTTCGGGCCTTGCGGTTGAAGAAGAGCTCATGGGATATCAGCTTGTTGGTGTGGTAAAGGCGCACCAAGGCTAAGACGTCTAGGCGGACTGAGAGGTTGATCGCCAACACTGGGACTGAGACACTGCCCAGACTCCTACGGGAGGCTGCAGTCGAGAATCATTCACAATGGACGAAAGTCTGATGATGCGACGCCGTGTGAGCGATGAAGGCCTTCGGGTTGTAAAGCTCTTTCGCAAGGGAATAAGAGAAGTGCACGAATAATGTACTGATTTGAAGGTACCTTGTAAAGAAGCACCGGCTAACTCCGTGCCAGCAGCTGCGGTAATACGGAGGGTGCAAGCATTAATCGGAATTATTGGGCGTAAAGGGCGCGTAGGCGGATAAGAAAGTTAGATGTGAAATTTCAGAGCTCACCTCTGAAGCTGCATTTAAAACTACTAGTCTAGAGGATAGGCGGAGAAAACGGAATTCCACATGTAGCGGTGAAATGCGTAGAGATGTGGAAGAACACCCGTGGCGAAAGCGGTTTTCTAGCTTATTCCTGACGCTGAGGCGCGAAAGCAAGGGGAGCAAACAGGATTAGATACCCTGGTAGTCCTTGCCGTAAACGATGTATACTTGATGTAGTCGGACTTAACCCTGACTGTGTCGTAGCTAACGCGTTAAGTATACCGCCTGGGGAGTACGCTCGCAAGGGTAAAACTCAAAAGAATTGACGGGGGCCCGCACAAGCAGTGGAGCATGTGGTTTAATTCGATGCAACGCGCAGAACCTTACCCAGACTTGACATGTAATGGACCGTACTAGAAATAGTATTTCCCGCAAGGGCTGTTACACAGGTGCTGCATGGCTGTCGTCAGCTCGTGCCGTGAGGTGTTGGGTTAAGTCCCGCAACGAGCGCAACCCTTGTCACTAGTTGCCAGCATGTAATGATGGGAACTCTAGTGAGACTGCCTAGGTTAACTAGGAGGAAGGTGAGGATGACGTCAAGTCCGCATGGCCCTTATGTCTGGGGCTACACACGTGCTACAATGGTCGGTACAGAAGGCAGCAAAGCCGAAAGGTGGAGCAAATCCAGAAAAACCGACCTCAGTTCGGATTGAAGTCTGCAACTCGACTTCATGAAGCCGGAATTGCTAGTAATGGCGCGTCAGCTACAGCGCCGTGAATACGTTCTCGGGCCTTGTACACACCGCCCGTCACATCATGGAAGTTGGTTTTACCCGAAGCCGCTGACTCAACCGCAAGGGGAGAGGCGTCTAAGGTGAGGCTGATGACTAGGATGAAGTCGTAACAAGGTAGCCCTACCGGAAGGTGGGGCTGGATCACCTCCTTTAAGGACAGTAGCATGGCCTTTAATGGTCATGGATCCTACGGTTAAGAAGCTTTAAGGAATCATCATCACTTCATTTACACTGTTAAGTACACTTAATTCTTTTACCTTCTCCGGGGTAGTATATGTCAACAAGTGCAAGTGCAAATGCACGTAATAAGCTAGTAAATAGTATAAGGCGTACTTTTTTTTCATTTAAAACTCCAGATAATCCTAAAATAATACTCCACGTGTGGGATGAAGCAACGCGAGTGGAAGCTATCTTTCGATACTCTGTTTCTTGTAGAAAAGACAATTTTACAGATGTTACGTGGGCGAATAATGTTGCAGATGAGACTGACGGGCGGAGTTACCATTGTGCGAATTGCCTTACTGAACTTACTCAATACGTAAAGGGTTTCACATATGAACAAAAGCCATCTAGAGCTTTTGTTTTGAGAGCTGTTTCTGATGCAAGAAGTGCACCAGTTGCTGACGATTTTTTTGGTTTTAACATTTAATTGCTCTATAGCTTCAGCTACTTCGTTGGGACAAGTGAGAGGGAATTTACTTAAATGCTCTCTGAATGTATATCCAAAAAGGACTAGGATAATCTGAGCAGATCCCCTAGGTAGATAAACCGAGATGTTTGCAAGAAAATTGAAGAATTTCCTTTTAGAATACTTATTTTAACTCTTATTTAAGACAACTAATTCAAATAAAATTTTTGTTAAGAATTGCTATATGAATCAGCTGTTGTTTGCTTTTCTAGCCTATCCATAAAGGGTAAATAGAGGTTCTTAAAGATAAACGCATTTTTTCAAGATTCCTTCTTGCGTCTAAATTCTGATTTAGAGTATGTTCTTGGTTTCTTCTTTAGAGAATTTCTCCAAATAAGAAAAAGCAAGTCTTCAAGATTGCACCAGTTATTTGAAAGTCTTTAGAATTTGGCATCAAGCACGTCTATAATTTCAAAAGGCGATGCTTGAGAATCTTCAAAATATATATATTGTTTATTTATATAAA
>NVUU01000125.1 GCA_002402025.1 Candidatus Aerophobota bacterium | reverse complement strand
ATATCAGTACAACTTGAGACGCTGGTTGGCGACCAACTAACATTCAAAAAACCGATGACTATACTTTTCCATCCTAAGTTTTAGACGTTACATCATTAACGACAATAGTGCTGAAGAGCTTGTTTTTTCTATATTAAATAACTTTTTTCATAYTYTGMTAANTWKWMKMRMWMKAMRAAAAAACTATTGAAGAAATAAGGCATCTCGTTCATGTTATGGGGTCTAAAGTTATAAACAGTTTATACGATTAAGGGTCCATAAGGTCAAAGTATGAAAAATAGTTATCTAACACTTGTTGGCGTTGTTCTGCTTACTCTTTGCAGCTGCAATAAATCAGACAAAAAACATAAAAAAGACGTTGTCACTCAGCGTTATATTCACAAATACGGTTACGATGTATCAAAAGATGAATGGGATGCAAACCAGTTTCCAGGTCAAGTTGTTACCACGCTAAAGAATGGTGTTTCCATTGCTTCTGCTTACGAAGATGGAGTACTTCATGGTCAAACAACCTACACCTATCCTCACTCTCAAACTCTTGAATCACTGCATCTATATGAACATGGTAACCTAACTAAAAAAATCAGTTACGATCTAAAGGGTATTCCTCAAAAAGAAGATAACTTTCTATCTCCAACACACGTGAAGACAAAGTTCTGGTACAAGACCGGAACTCCAATGTGTATGGAAGAAAGAGTGGATAGCAACTTAATTAACGGAGAATACTTAACTCTTAAGAATGAAATAGAAACCACTGTTATAGATGGCATGGGAACAAAAACAATCCGCACACAAGACGGCAAACTCTTTGCAAGAGAAGTCATTGAAGACGGAATCGTTATCGGAAGAGAATCTTTCCATACAAATGGTTCCCCTCATGTTGTCTTTGCATATAGAGATGGTTTCATTGATGGAGAGAAAAGAGTGTTTGGTCCTACAGGAGACCCGGTCTTGCTTGAATCTTATACAAGAGGTAGGCTCAATGGTCTTTGCACTTACTTCCAAAATGGATACAAGTACTTAGAGTCCCCATTTACTCTTGGAAGAAAGGAAGGCATCGAGAGACAATACATCGATGGAGAGACTTTAGTTGAAGAGACAGAGTACCATGATGGACAAAAACACGGACCTTCTACTTTCTACAGCGATGGGATCTCTAAAACAGAGTGGTATTACAACAACGAGCTTGTTTCTAGAACAAAGTTCGAAGAACTCTCTGAAAGAGAAAAAGTAATCTCTATCATGAATGAAAGAGCAAAGCCTAGAATTCCACTCAACATTGTTGAACAAGAAGATGAATTTCTTGAAGCACTCGAAGCTGAGTCTCGGGATCAATAAATTAAATGATATAAGCGGGTCAAAAAACCCGCTTTTTTTTGCCTATGTATCCACATCTAAAATACTACCTCGCTGTATCTTTTCCTCTAAAACTTCGGATTTATCTTACAAACCACTCTCTTAAGAAAATCAAGCTTGAGCGAAGCACAAGAGATCAAGTGGAATGTATTTTCTATCCTGAAAGCAGCCCAACAGATGCTAAAGCTCATGAGCTCATCGAAAAGACCTTGCTATGGATGCAACTTTATTTCTCAAGGAAAGATCCAGGATTTACCCCGCCGCTTGAACCCTTTGCCACGGAGTTTTCAAGAAGCGTTCTTTCTAAACTCTCTGAAACCTCGTTTGGATCTGTACTCACCTATAAAGAACTTGGGACCCTCATTGACAAACCAGGCGCTGCAAGAGCTGTCGGAACGGCTCTTCACAAGAATCCCTATGCTTTGATCATTCCCTGCCATAGAGTTGTGAGCAAGAAGGATATTGGAGGATTTGCGTATCCTATTGAAATCAAGAAGCTACTACTTGCTTTTGAAAAAGGCAGTATCTAACTCGTTGGATGAGAGGCTATCTTATCCATCTGCTTACGCATTTTCTCATGAGATGAGTTGCACGCACTTGCAGTCAGCAAAAGAGCAATCATACTAAATAGTAGACACTTAAACATATACACCTTACGTAGGATCAACAACTCTCCCCTATGTATCAAAATCCACCGATAACTTCAATTAATTTACAGAAGTAATATAATTTACAATTACAAGCTATTACAATTTACAGATTTAATTTAATAAAAATTTATATACTCTAATTACAATAGAATTAAATTTCGAATTTTATATAATAAAGATTAATAGAGTGCACGATATACGCACTACGGTAAAAGGCTAAGAAGTAGCCCTTTACCCGATAAGCACTATAACTGAGCTATACATGAAGGATATAGAATGAATCCGGAAACTCTTCAAAAAAAGATCGCGAAGCTAGAATCGCTCTATGACCAGCTCCAGTCTGAAATGAACTATTTGGATAATTTACTCAAGGAAGTTGGCTTCGACGAAGGCCTAAAAACTCTTAAAGAAGCTGCTATAGAACTCAAAGAAAAGAAAAAGAACAGCGACAATAACAAGTTCTGAAACGCTCCCGAAAGCCACCTAAGCTAAGATAACTCAGGCACTTGCTGTGTGTCTTCAGTAGCTCCGCACCTATGGAGATCAGCTGTATAGCTTTAAAAGCCATGGCTTAAGCCTGAGTTGTCTCTTTTGTATTAAATTAATTTTTATATCTATATAGTTAATTAACTGATTATGATATAATAGTCTCAATATTAAAACCGGAGATTATCATGAGTACAGTTGGATTTAGCGAAGCTACCACTACAAGGGAATTTGATAGGGCTACATTTGAGCCCATTCATGATTCTCCACCATCAGAGAAACGCGAAACAGAAGCAGCTGAGGAGTTTCTACATGAAGGATATGAGACACCAACAAAAGGCGACGCTCTATACGATAGACACTCGCCACTTGATCTAGGAAGATCATCCATTTCTTTAAAAAAACTCATCGAATTTACAAGTAATTTGGATGGAGGCAATGAGGAAAATTTACAACCACTTCTTAGATGCAATGAAGAGCTCGCTGAGATTTTTACCAAAGCACATGGCGCGCAACAAGAACTACTAGCAAGCAAAGACGCTGCAAGAGACAGCGCTTCACAAAGCCCTGCCTCAGACATCCTTCATCTAGAAAACCGCATTAAGTCTGAACTCGATCCACATCTTGAAAACGCAGAAAAATTAAAAGCTCAAATTGCAGATTTTCAGGATTCTCTTTCAGGAAGAATAGCAGATTTTGCCACCAAAGTTTTTAAGTTTAAAGGCACACCTTTATTGAATCCACTTACAATCTTTAAGCTAAAAGATGTTAGCACCTTTCTAGGGGAGATTGATCTTGTTTTCGGCTTTCCAGAGGCTAACAAAGAAGCTCTTAAAGAACTTCTTGATGAAGTTGAAAGCTTGCATAGTATTTTACAAGAAAACAAGGACACTGCATTGCAAGCGGGCGATTTAGRAGATCGCATTGGGTCTGAAATCGATCCGCATATTGAACATGCAGACAAATTAATAACACAAATTAAAGGATTTCAAAAAGTCATTACTGCAAAAATTGCAAAAGCTGCACAGAAAGCTATGACTTTTAAAAAAGGACATCGAAGACGTAATAGCGATGCCTTCGTTGGCAACATGCACGCACCTAAGACTCGCAGTGCAAGCTGCCCTACTCTTAACCTAAGAAATTTTGGCCTAGAAAAGCTTAGTGACGCACTAGAAGAGGAATCCACGAAAGTACAAGCTACTCCAAGAAGAACCCGTCGTCTTCCAAGAGTATCCTCATTCAGCAGCACATTGGAAACTTTTAGCGAAGTGGGCGAGGCAGAAAACACTGTAGTCCCTCCTGTAAGACCAAGGCGTTCAAGCGCACCTTCACTCAATCTTGCTAGCCTAGCAGAAGTAAGTGACGAAGAAACTTCATCTGAATCAACAAGTTGATTCGAGTAAAAGTTACCTTAAACTTCCTTTTGCATTTAGCTCAGATTTCTCTTCGAAAGGAAGTTTTCTAAAAGGTTTCGGATGCTTCGATGGAGTAAATTCTCTTACTCTTGGCTCGCGCGTACATTTCGTAGAGCAGCAACCTTCTAACTCCTTTGCACAATCTGCGCATGAGATAAAAAGCTTATTACAATCCATATTTGCGCAGTTGTAATACACCTCACATGGGCAGCTGCACTTATGGCAGTGAGCTATCACCTCAGTCTTTCCCTGTGAGATTGGTACTGCCATACGGTCATCAAATACGAAGAGTTTGCCCTTCCAGTGTTTTGACCCTTCTTCAAGGCCGTATTTAATCACTCCGCCATCCAACTGAAAAACCGAATCAAAACCTTTGTCTTTCATAAGACATGAATACATCTCGCAACGAATGCCCCCTGTACAATACATCATGACTTTGGTCTTCTTGGTGTCATAGGTCTTCTTTAGCTCATCAACATACTCTTTGAAATCCCTGAATGTATCAAGTTTTGGAAGAAGCGCTCCATCAAAATGACCCACTTCCCACTCATATTGATTACGCACATCAACAAGGATCGTATTCTCATCTTTTGTCTCAAGCATACGCTTCCAAGCGTTTGGAGCTACATGCTCACCTGTTTGAGCCATGTCAACTGTGCTATCAAGCGCCGCTAGCTGCTTTCTATATTTGATCGTAAGTTTCGCAAAAACATGGGTATCGAAAAGGTGTATTTTGATATCAACACCCTTTAGCGGCTCAAAAGCATTTAGCCACTCTATGTACTCTTCAGCAAGGGCCTCATGTATGCTCATTTGCCCATTAACCCCCCCTTCATTGATATAAATGCGTCCTTTTGCATCTTTATCCTGAAGATACTCTTTATGGGCCTTTACGAAGGCATGAGGGTCTTTGATTTCTTTGAAATGATAATAAGCAAGAACGAAGTACATGAGTAAAAACCTAAATATTACTATTCTTTAAAAGAGATAGAATAAACGGCTTTCTTATGGTTGTCAATGTCGATTAGGGATGCAGATCTTGCATCGATCCTACTCGATGATTCTGTCTTTGAAAACGGTAAGCTTCCTTTGTAAGAAGCTGGAAAAATGACGAAGGACCTTTGCTTTTTGAAGCATCTTTTTTAAAGAAGCGAGAAATGCCCTTCTTTATTCTTCGTTGCCCTCCCGTGAGAAAGCTTTCCTTCTTTTTTTGAAATTCTTTCTTTGTTTTAGCCATACGCTTGGGATGTAGGAATTTCAGCCTGAGCTCTACTGCTTTAATATTATCTAAAACCTTAGATTCAGCAAGACGCATAGAACCACTCACGGTACCATCTTTTAGAGCCTGCTTTTTTGCAAACGTTACCTGCCCAAGAAGCCCATTTGCAAGCTTTTCTATTCTTGCATGACTTATTTTCGTAAGATAACATGTACTATCCAGTGTGTCTCTCAACTCTTTTGATCTATGGACAAGACTATCTGTCGCAGCCCCGCTGTACCTTGGCAGTTCTATATGAGAATCCATTTATACTTCCCGTTATTGATTTTAGATGGTCTTCACTTAAGAGATCTTATTCCCCAGCTCTATTATAGCATATTTCAAAATAAAATGTGACATTTCGCCCATCTTACCCTCTAACAGCTTTATTTAGAGGGTTTTGCAAAATTTCCGCCCTAGGCCATGCTGAGGGGGGATAAGTAGACCTCATTCTACCCCCAACTCCCTTGGATTTATCCTTGTGTTAAATGTAAAAGAGCGATAGCATGTGTGGTTTAATTTTAATTGTTTAACTACAGAGGTAGTCTCAATGTCACGTTATACTGGCCCAAAAAATCGCGTAGCTCGCCGTTTCGGAGTGAACATCTTTGGGCGCCGCCGCAACCCTTTGCTTCATAAGCCAAATCCTCCTGGAATGCACGGATCTAAAAGAAAAAAAAGATCTGATTATGGAACACAGCTTGAGGAAAAGCAAAAGCTTAGAGCTGTTTACGGCATGCTAAGCCAAAGAAAACTTGTGAACTACTATAAAAAAGCAGT
>NVUU01000124.1 GCA_002402025.1 Candidatus Aerophobota bacterium | reverse complement strand
TGCCGCTATGCGACACCCCCTAAAATGGGAAAAATTTGCCGGAGAAAGGACTTGAACCCTCAACCGTCCGATTACAAGTCGGGTGCTCTACCAATTGAGCTACTCCAGCAAAATTTTGTTATTTCTTATAGCAAAGCTTGTCTTTGTGTACAAGCAACTTATTTATACTAATTCACATCTAACTTGATATGGACCGAGAAACTTTATTTGCAATTGAAGAGGTCTCTTTATTTTTTTCAGACTTCACATTATTTTGGAAAAGTGATTGCAACTTCGATGTAGAATTCGAAGCTGGTGTTAGTATTGAAGCACTCTGAATCTTCGGCTGCTTTGGTACCCCTCCGCAACACTTCTTGAATTTCTTTGTCGATCCACAAGGACAAGGATCATTTCGTCCGACATTTTGCATCTGTTTAACCTTTATTCGCTAAGTAAGAAGGTATTATATACCATTTTCTATAAACTGTCCATGAAAACCCGATTCCCCCTTGTTTGCAATAGCGCAATAAAGCTATGATATATTACTTGTTATTAATGAGTTAAGATATGAATAYTCTCGAAACAACACTTCCTATAGCCGCCCCTCCATGGCCAGGCCTTGGGAAAAAAATCGAGGGTCTCATCAGGAAAGCCTGCTATGATTTCGAGCTTCTCGAGGAAACCTCCTCTATAGCGGTGGCTCTTTCTGGAGGCAAGGATAGCCTTACTCTCCTATATATGCTCGCAGCTATCAAAGGGCGAGGATTTGCTGACTTCGATCTGCATGCTATCAACGTATCCGGGGCTTTTTCCTGCGGCGCTTCTATAAATGAAGGATATTTAAAAGGAATTTGCGAGAGCCTCGGCATTTCTTTTACCATCTGCCACTCCAAACAAGAAATAGATACTCTTGAGTGCTACAGCTGCTCAAGAGAGCGAAGAAAACTTCTTTTTGCTGCGGCAAAAAAACTTGGAGCTTCTACCATCGCGTTTGGTCACCATAGAGATGATCATGTACAGACCCTGCTTCTTAATCTTCTTCAAAAAGGAGAAATTGAAGGGAATATGCCAAAAGTCAAGATGCATCTGTATGAAACAACAATCATAAGACCTTTAATCTATATTGCAGAGCAAGACATCATAGAGTTTGCAAAGACATACAACTTTGCAAGAATCACATGCCAATGTCCCGTTGGCCAAACATCAAAAAGAAAAAAAATAGAAATGCATATCCGCAATATGGAAAAAGATTTCCCTCACCTTAGAAATAATATAGCAAGAGCGGCCCTCAAATATGGCAGTAAAAAAGCATTAAGAAACGAACTACTTAATTTTAAGAAAAATTAATAGTACATGATTATTATTTGCTAATTCTTGGTTTTCTTAGAATACGATTTATTTTTTGACAATCTGTGTGTAACGGAGTAACATGTCGTGAAAATCACCCCAAATATTTATGTTAATTTCAAAGCTTACCGCAATCGGCTTCTACATATTGATTCTTGTCGGAATCGCTTTGCTCTCCTATAAAAAACATCAAACTTCCGCTGATTATATCTTAGGCGGAAGGTCTTTGAATTATTGGCTTACAGCACTTGCTGCACACGCAAGTGACATGAGCAGCTGGCTTCTTATGGGATACCCCGCCGTTATCTACGTGCACGGTCTTTCCCAGGCTTGGATCGGCATTGGTCTTATCGTATTTATGTACTTGAACTGGCAGTTTATTGCTCCAAGGGTTCGGCAAGACACAGAGAAGTACAACAGCATGACGCTATCTTCTTACTTTGAAAGTAGATTTAGAGACACGTCCGGCACCATCCGTATTATAACAGCCATGATGCTGCTTATATTTTATACGATTTATATCTCGTCTGGTCTCATTGGTCTTGGGCTTCTAATTGAGTCTATCTTTGGATTTAACTACTACATTGGCATCACAGTTGGCATTTGTATTGTGATTCCTTACCTATTCATCGGTGGTTATACCACGCTTGCCTGGACAGACCTTTTCCAAGGCTTCTTCCTTATGGCTGTTTGTATCTTTGTTCCATTTTATGTAACCTACTCAAACTTAAGCAATTTTGATAGCGTTTTTCACACGATTCATAAGTACAAAATCGATCTATCTTTAATCCCCAACTTTACCCCAAAAGGTATGTTTAAAATCTTTCTCATTATGACAGGCTGGGGACTTGGATATTTTGGCCAGCCACACATTATCACAAAATTTATGGGTATTAGTAACGTAAGCGAAATGAAAAAGGCAAAATATGTTGGCATGACCTGGCAAATCATTACGATTGGTAGCGCCACACTTATTGGTCTCGTCGGAATCGCATATCACCAGCAACATCTTACAAATCCAGAGCTTGTATTTGTCACTATGGTAAATGACATTTTTACACCACTCTTTGCTACTTTCATTCTGTGCGCAATACTCGCGGCCACCATTTCAACTATGGACTCTCARATCCTTGTACTCGCTTCTTCTCTTGCAGAAGATAYCTATAAAAGGATCATACATAAAAATGCAGGCTCTAAAACAATCCTACTCGTCTCTCGTGTATGCGTGTTCATTGTCTCTTTCCTTGCTTTCTGTATCGCATTTACAAAAATAAGCTCTATTTTTGCACTGGTGCATTACGCTTGGTCAGGCCTTGGAGCCACATTTGGGCCTATTTTAATTCTCGGCCTTTTCACCAAAGTCGCAAACAAGTATGGAGCTTGGGCCGGAATTGCATCTGGCGGCATTGTGGCTGGCCTTTGGCCCTATGTAAATCAGTTGCTTAATATTGATATTCCACCTATCCTACCAGGGTTCACGATAAGTCTACTCGCTATATGGCTTGTCTCCTATTTTACTAGGAAAACACACTATCATGATGATCTGGATAATGATAAGGAACTAGAAACAACGTATGACTAAAGATAAGTATCACTTTTTACTCACTAATGACGWTGGTATAGATTCCAAGGGTCTTCAAGCTTTATATGAAGCTGTCAAAGACTTTGCGAGGGTAACTGTTGTAGCTCCAGATAGATGCAGGTCTGGCTCCGGTCTTGCCTTTACATACACATCTCCCCTTACCATCCTTCCTGTTGACTGGAAGGACGGAGTGAAAGCTTACAGCGTCTCTGGAACACCTGTCGACTGCGTAAAAACGGCTTTAAGTATTCTTCTCAAAGATGACCTTCCCGATATGGTCCTCTCTGGCATAAACTATGGAACAAATTCCGGTGGTACCATCCTATCCAGCGGCACTATAGGCTGCGCTATCGAAGCTGTTCTACAAAACATCCCTGGTGTTGCTTTTTCCCGTTGGGCCTACGATTCAGATGAATTTTCATACCTTTGCAAATACATCCTTCCCATGATTGAATATCTCATTCATCCCCCAATTCCAAAAGGTACTATATATAACGTGAATTTCCCGAACGTTGATGAAAAAGATTTTAAAGGCTTGAAAGTTGCCAAGCATGGGAATTCAAGATGGATGGAAGATCCTGTCAAACATGATCATCCAGAAGGCCATATGCACTACCAACTCGATGGCATTTGGAAAGATCATTTAGAAGATGAAGACTCTGATGTTTTCTACCTTAACCAAGGCTACATTACAGCTTCGCCACTTTATGTTGCGAATCTCACAAACCATGATGTGCTAAGGGATCACAAAGATGATTTCGAGACTCATTTTCACAAGAAATTTAATTTTGATAATAACTAGATTTGGATAGCTTTTTTCGTTTTGCTTTTCTTAAATAAGCATCAAGCTTATCCAGCATATCCGCTTGAACATCTTCAAGAACCTTCTTTCCGCCTTCTATCTCACAAACTCTGAGCAGCTCATACTGCAATTGGTCGCTATATAATGTGCTCTTGTCCTCTTTACCAAGTGAGCTCGGATGCTTCTCTGCATAATCGGATGATTCGATCATAAGAAAGCATAGTTTTTTCATTTTTTTCTTGATAGTCCCTATTTCTTTTGAAAGGTCTTCTTTACAGCGGATATTCTGAAGATCACATGCAATACTTTTCACAAGCGCATCTCCCTTTTTTCGATAGTCTTCATAAGAATTGGGAGAACAGCTAACCAAAAAAATTGCTACGCACAGAACGTACGCAACTTTATTTGCTTTCACTTTTTTCGAGCTCTCCTACACAGATGTCTTCAAGAGGGTATTTTTCCCACTCTGCATCATCAAAATGCCACCATTCTGTCGGAAGTGGGATAAATCCTGTATTTACCATGATATCCTCAAGCAGGGTACGATTCGCGATGATCTTCGCAGGAAGATTATCATAATCTCTATGAGCTATATCCCCCATTTCATCAATGTTTGATCCCATATCTAACTCATTGCCTTCAAAATCCACAAGAGTAACATCGACAGCAGCTCCTCTATTATGCTTGGAACCCACGTGAGGAGGGGCTACATATCTATCATCTGGCAGAAAATCCCACAGGATTTTTTGCACGCTAAGAGGTCTATAACCATCTGTTATTTTTAAACCCAGATTCAGCTTTTCAAAATCTTTCTGCACTTGAGCAAGCTTTGTAGCTACTTTCCGCCTTAGATAGCACCTTGCTGACGGATAAACCGTTTTTTTGATAAAATTGTTATCGTGAGAAAGTAATACATCCACCCTTATAGAAGGACAAACCTTCTCAATATCTACAAAATCCGCATCTTTCATGTAGCCTCCTAAAAAATCGAATCATAGTTTCAGGCTTATTTCTCGTCACGGTTTTTCTAAATAGTAATTCCAATTTTCTTTCACAATTAACTTGAGAATAATCATCTAAATCTTTTAGATTATAGGGCATTAATTGAGGGCGTATAGCTCAGTTGGTAGAGCACCTGTCTTACACACAGGCGGTCATAGGTTCGAGTCCTTTTGCGCCCATACGCTATTATTCTTGCGGGAGTAGTTCAATTGGTTAGAGCACCAGCCTGTCACGCTGGAAGTTGAGGGTTCGAGTCCCTTCTCTCGCGATCATCCTAGCCCCTTTTTTTTAAATGGGGCTTTTTTGTTTTAATACACTCTTTTTTACTGTACATTCTCATCTATTCTCCGTATTGTTTTTAGAAAATAAGGAAACTTATGGCACACGCATCAACAAGAAAGCGATCTGTAAAGCAAATCTCTATTTCATATTTTTGGATCATCATCGGCTCTTTCTTAGCCGCTGTATCTATCAGGATGTTTCTCTATCCAAACAACCTGATCGATGGCGGCATCATCGGTCTTTCCTTGATTTATGCAAGACTTGCTGGCGATACCTATCTTCCTATCATGCTTGTTGTATTGAACATCCCCTTCTTATGGCTTTCCTACAAACACATAAGAAAAACCTTCGTTATAAGCATGGGTGTTGCTGTCGTTCTCTTTGCTGTTTTTCTTGCGATACTTGAACTTGCTCCGCCCTTCAAAGGTGAAATGCTTGAAATCATCGTAATCGGTGGTGCCATCCTCGGTATTGGAGTGGGACTCATCATCCGTAATGGTGGTTGCTTGGATGGAACTGAGATCCTCGCAATCATTATCAACAGAAAAAAAGGCTTCACTGTTGGTCAGGTAGTTCTTGTCATTAACGTGTTTATCTTCGCAGCTTACGGCTTGATCTTCCGAGACTGGCACAGCGCCTTTGGATCTTTAATGACATACATCGTGGCTTTTAAGATGATGGACCTTGTCATCATGGGTCTTGATGAACTGAAATCCGTTCTTATCATCTCTTCTAAACCAAAAGAACTTGCTGAAGTAATCATACATGAGATGGGACTTGGCCTTACTGTGATGTATGGAAGAGGTGGTTACACAGGCGATGCAAGAGAAATTCTTTTTGTCATCGTAGAAAGACTTGATCTTGCCTCACTAAAAGAACTTGTTCTAAGAGAAGATCCCGGCGCCTTCATGGCAATCGAAAACCTTCACGAAGTTGTATACGGCAAGACAGCAAAACTTGCGGCCTATAAAAAAAGCCGGCGTAAAACCGTTTCTAAGAAATAATACTCAGGTC
>NVUU01000123.1 GCA_002402025.1 Candidatus Aerophobota bacterium | reverse complement strand
GGGTGAGAACAAAAAGAGAAATCCCAAGAGCAAATAAAGAAGTGTTTTTTTGTAGAGCGTATAGAGTACATACAAAAGCAATTTCTAAGGCAAATACGAAGCAGAAAATCAAGTGAAACAGCACATAGGATCCAATCACTTTTTTAAAATGCTTGAGTCCACTCATGCAGTGAAGCTCTAATACTTTATGAGAATACTCTGTCTTATCTTCGTAAGTAGTGATCATGAAAACCTTTGCCTTGCATTCCAGAGTTTAGAAATGAGCAAAGATTTTTACAAGAGATATCCTTATTTCCTCTCTCTTCTTTTTATTTGAGAAAGAGTCTTTACCTTCAGAGAGAGACTTGAGGTAAACTAACTTGTTGCAAATCATTTGCTCTCTGAAAAAGAAGTTTTGCAAAAAGAGAACGGAGCCACGGGGGCTCCATAGGAGAAAGGATTATACTATATGAATAACTTTTTTTGTTCGAAATTCTTGAACCTTAACAAAAGAAAAGTTCCCCCCAGGACCATTTTTATAAAAATCTATGGTGCTATAATATGTAAAGATTGTTTGTTTAGGTCCCTTATACTTAGTAGCTATACCTGCCGTGATAACGCATGTGTGCGCAGCACCCTGTTGATCTCTATAAAAAGAGCAAGTTATAATTTTTGAATATTTACGAGCGAAAAAAACTACTCTCATTGTTGTGATTAGATTAGCAAATCCGTTTAAATTTTTTGAATACAAAATTGTATTTGTCCCTGTATCTTTGCAGGTATATTTGATACGTATATTAGATGTGCAATGATCACGTAATTGTTTGAAGTTTCTTTGTTCAAGAAGCGATCGCAGAGTAACTGCCATTTGTATTCTCCATTTTATCAAAATTCGTTGGAGTTAATAAAAGTGCCGAGATGCTAATATGGCGGGCCTTTTAGATCAAAAGAATTCATGAATTTAAACCCTCGTTGCAGTGAGTGTGTTACTTGCTGTGAGATACTCTTTGATCTCTAGCTAGACTGTAATTTCTAGTTCGCAACTGCCCCTTATAGTAATTTTAAGAGCTTTGACGAAGACCAACCTTTCTATGCTTCTTGAATACTTTTCTGTCATTGAAGATCCTAGACTAGACCGTTCAAAGCGATATCCACTCGTGCATATTTTAATTCTTTCCTTCGTTTTTATTCTTGCGGGGCAAAATATTTGGCATCAAATACAAGCTTTTTGTGAAGAAACACTCGATTGGTTTTCTGAGTTTTTAAACACTTCTTTGGGAGTTTCTAGTCTGATATTTTTCTGCATGTTTTTTCTTTGTTAAACCCTCTTAAATTCAAAACTTGTGTCACCACATGGCTWGAAGCCACACGAAATCAGCACAAAGGCGCCCAAAGAGTCGTCGCCTTTGGTGGCGGCATCATTGGGGAAAATTGGATAATGGCTAAGAAGTTTTAAGAGAATAGTAAAGGAAGCTCTAAAGCTTCCTTTACTAAAGATAGATTTGATTATCTTGTCATCATGTAGTTGATTACACGATCAGATACGCCAGCTCGCTCAAGTCTATGGACGTTTGATGTAGAAAGATTGTATGTACTTCTTGTTTTATCAATTAGATCCATGATTTTACGATCGCCAAGCCCAGATTTATGAAGTGAAATAACATCATTCACTGAAAGTGGATCGCCTCTTTCAACACGTTGAGCTGTTCTTGGATTTTGTTTTTGTACTTCTTTGTGCTCATCTTTGCTAAGTAGATGACCAACGATTGCACCACCAACAACACCAACTGCACCACCGATAAGAGCTCCTTGTCCGCCGCCGATAAGAGCTCCTGCTCCAGCACCGACACCGCCGCCGACAAGAGCGCCTGTTCCTGTCTTAGACTCGCAAGAAGTTAGAGCGATTGCACTAAGAACGATTGCAAATATAACTGGTCTACTYTTTTTCATGGTTAAAACCCCTTTATGTAATAAAAGATTGTAGCTTTTAATAGGAGTCTTCTAAGTTGCTTATTTCGAGATTTATAAATAAATATAAACACCTCGAGAACCCACGATTCTCCCCCGTTAGTTTAGTATTAACACAAAGGGTTTGTATTTTAAATTAAAAAATTTGTTTTCTTCTTTTAAATGATAAAATAAAAAAAGAAATTATAGTGCTACAGCTATTAATTATGTAAATATCTCTAACTTCAAACCTTCCGATGAATCCAACAAGGATGGGTCCGATCATCATGCTAAGTGTGATAATGAACTGGTTTATACCAAGAACTCTTCCTTGTAGATCTGTATCTGCTTCTGTAGAGATCATATGCAAACAGATAGACCAAGCAATAGAGGCAAAGAGAACGCAGCCAAGAAAAGCAACAAGGAAAACTCCAAGTTGATTGAACACTGCAGATAAGATTAAGCAAGTAGATATCAAAAAGATAAAAATCTTAAGAGTTGAAGTGTCACAAAAACATTTAATGATTCTTTTGGAGACAAGACTCATGCCAACAAACCAAAGAATCCCAGCTGTTGAGAGAACTTTTGTGATACCAAGTTTGTTCCCATGGAACCTTTCAATAAAATCCGTTGCAAAAAATTGAATCGTGGGGAACCAGCCAAGGATCAAAAAGAAAAAGATCAGGTAGTTAAGCACATTTGTCTTTCTTTTTAGAAGAGGGGAAATGAGGTGGGAGGATCTCTTGTGTTGCTCGTGTTCTCGACGTTTGTAATTTTCCTTGTAGCAGAGGGAAAAAAATATTAACGTTGCGAGATAAAGAACGGAAGTTATGAAAAAAGGGATCGGTTCACTAAAAGCTCTACATACACTTTTATCAGAAAAAACTCCTCCAACAAGAATGGCTATAATAAAGCTGATCCCTGCGATGCCTCCAAGTGTTGCGAAGTTACGAGATCTTGACTCGCTTTTAATAAAGAGCGAGGTAAAGATGTTTTGGCATATAGAAATGTTTCCAGCGCAAAAACCTGCAACAACTCTTCCAAGAACAAGTACTACATAGAGTTTTAAGTAGACGCCCAATGCTGTTATACAAAAGCCTATGATGATCCCGATGATTGTGACAATAAGAGTGCTATAGTTTGAAAACTTGCGTGCAAGTTTTGGCAAACAAAAAGCTCCAAGTATCATAAATAGGGGGAAAGCTCCCATCGCAAGTCCAAGAAGCGGCAGTCTTGCTTGTACACTGTATAAAGTTGGAAGCATACCATGTGATGGATCTAAAATAAGCCCTGTAAAAATAGGATAGATGACAGCGAGTGAATAGTTGTTTAAAAAGAAAATAAAAAGAACAGAAAAGTAAGATCTTTTTCTACAAGCGCAAATAGAGCTTAACATGCTTACACGATAGGTTAGTCTTAACTGCATCCTGATAAGAAAAAGCGTTTTTTGCAAGGGCTATGTTCTTGTGAGAACAAAAGTAGGGAAGCGTCCCGCTTCATCTTCTATTATCATAAGAAGTTCAAAGCCAGCGAGCTCAAGATCTTCTATTACTTTTTCTTTAGTTCTCATAAAGGGCATGAACTTTGCCCTCGTGATATCTTGCAGGACTTCCTTCTCGAGTCTTAGAGCCTTTGGATCCATTTTTTTTAAACGCCACTCTTCCAAAGAAGTTATGTGAGAGATGATAAGATATCCAGAAGGTTTAATCAATTTTGCAAGCTCGAAGTTAAAAGTTTTTACTTTGGCATCATCGAGATAAAAGTTAAATCCGTTGCTAAGGGCTATATCTACTGGCTTGAAATCTTCAAGAGCTAAAGCGTCGCGCTCAAGAAATGTATGAGGAAAAGAGCTGTATGTCTGCATTTTTTCCTTTGCAATTTTAAGAGAACGAGGGTCTTTGTCGATGCCGACAAAGGTCAAATTCTTTCTACTTGATTGGAAAGAGAAAAGATCTCTCATAAATCCGCATGGGATAGAGCAGATGGTTACAGGCTCATCTTTGTCATAAAAAGTAAGTAGTTTGGTAAGTGAATCTTGAAAGATCTGAAATCTCTGTTGTGTCGCTTTTACAACGGGTAAATCAAGAAAGGGAATATCCGCATCAGTAAGAGGAGATTCATTTCGATCAACTTGGCCTTCAAGGATTTGAAACACATAGTCTATTCCTTCTCCACTTAGTCCCTGATTTCTTAAAACATGACGAAACAGAAGGCTATTCTTTAATGCTTCAAGAGTTGGGATGAGGTGAGATTTTCCAGAAAGCTCAAGCCTTTTTCGTGCTTCTAAAAGAATGCCACTATCGGATTTCTCGGTAATATGGTGCGTTTCATAGATTTCAATAGCATCAATTACGGGCATGAGTCTTTCCTTATATAGTAGCTTCCTCTTTAAACCTGTAGCCGACACCTCTTACTGTTTCTATCCAGCTGAAGTTTGGCCCAAGTTTTTTTCTAAGAGCTGCGATGTGTACATCAATGTTTCTATCTACGATGAAAGCGTCATCGTTATGCACATCGTCAAGTAGTTGGTTACGAGTCAGAACCTTTCCTCGGTTTGAGAGTAATCTTTTTAGGATACCAAACTCAGAAAGAGTAATGGTAATCGAACTTTGATCTTTTTTAAGTAGATATCTTTCCACGTCGAGTTCGTAATCGCCGAACACGATCATCTTATGAGATTTTTCAGAATCCTTTCCTCTTCTAAGGATAGCTTTGATTCTGCAAAAGAGCACTTTTGGAGAAAAAGGCTTCGATACGTAATCGTCTGCTCCGAGCTCAAGGCCGAGAACAACATCGATTTCATCAGCTTTTGCTGTTAGCATCACAACAGGGATGTTTTTTAACTCACTATTGTTTTTTACCTTTCTGCAAACATCAAAACCGTTTTGTCCAGGAAGCATGAGGTCTAAGATGACAAGATCGGGTTTTTCCCGCTCGATGGCTCTAAAACCGTTAATACCGTCAACTTCAACATGCAACTTATAACCGTTAAGCTCTGCATGTAGCTTAATTAGTGCTGCGATATCTTCTTCATCTTCGATAAGCAAAATACGTTTTTTTTGTGCCATACTGTAGTCCTGTCTTAAGAGTAAGATTTTAAGTGTCAAGAAGTCATTACATCAGCTTTGATAAAAAAATTCACTTAAATAATGAAGATTTTAAAAATTTAATGAACGTTTTTAGGAATAAGGATCTCTTGCCCAGTCATTATCAGATCATCTTTGAGCTTGTTTGCTCTTTTGAGATCTTCGACGGAGACAGAAAAGTTGCGGGAGATTTTCTTTAATGAGTCGCCTTCCTTGATGGTATAGCTCTCAAATTCTTTCGTTGTGGATTTTGCCATTTCTTGGATGATCTCACCAAGGTTCTTTTTTAGCTTTGCCAGCTCTTCAAACTTCCTATTCTGGAAAAGGATGGATTTTTCCATTTCACAGATCTTGTCTTTATACTGAGAAAGAGCTGTTGTGGTCTCATTTGCATGGCTGCCAAGCTGCCTGATGTCGGAGAGGATCTCGTCTTGTTGTTTCTCGAGGGAGGAGAATTTTTTGTTTAACGACGAGATCAATTTTTGCAGATCATCAAGCTTGCCGGTTTGTGACTCGTTGATGAGCTGTTTCATTGTAGTAAGGGATTCTTCCTGATCTAAGATCTTTCCTTCAAGGATATGAAGTTCTATATCAGAGGTGTTGAGGTCGTGCTTTAGATCCTCGAGTTCTGTGCGCATTCTGTGCATAGACATCTCCATTTTATGTCGGTCTTCTTTTGGAGAGTTTAGCGAGCAGCTTGTAAATAGAAGCATGCAAGTTATGCAAAGCGCTTTTGTCAAAACATGGGGTTTCTTCAGCACTTAAAATCCCTTTGTAAATCCATTAATCGAACAATATTAATAACTTATCTTATTAATGTAGAGCTTTTTTTGTAAATTTTAAACTCTGCTCTTCTATTGGTGTACCAAGCCTCTCTGTTGTGTTCAAGGTCAAGAGGGATCTCTTTTCCGAAAGAAGTGGTAAATACATGATTTGGATCGACACCTTTTTTTACAAGGAGCGTTCTGATGTGACCGGCTCTTCTTGTTCCAAGGGAAAGATTGTAAGCCTCGGATGCTCTTTCATCGCAGTGT
>NVUU01000122.1 GCA_002402025.1 Candidatus Aerophobota bacterium | reverse complement strand
GGTGAAAGCCGGCAAGCCTGTAGATATGCTGATAGAAGAGTGTCTTCCTTYKAWKGRMRAAGGYGACATCATCATYGATGGSGGYAAYTCKCATTWYCCMGATACMGAAMGWCGTTAYRSMGAYCTMAAAKMMAARGGYATWCWYTTCATSGGYACTGGSRTYTCTGGTGGTGAAGAAGGTGCTAGACATGGCCCATCTATTATGCCAGGCGGTAACAAAGATGCTTGGGAACATGTGAAGCCGATCTTTCAAGCGATTGCTGCAAAATCAGATGACGGCACGCCATGCTGCGACTGGGTCGGAGAAGGCGGCGCTGGCCACTACGTAAAGATGGTTCATAACGGGATCGAGTATGGTGACATGCAAGTGATCTGTGAGAGTTATAATCTTTTATCGACCTTGCTTGGTTGCGACCATAAAGAGCTCCATGAAATCTTTACGAAGTGGAATAAGACAGAGCTTGATAGTTACTTAATCGAGATTACTTCTCATATCTTTAATTTCATGGATGAAGATGGGAAACCACTTGTTGAAAAGATCTTGGATGTTGCGGGTCAGAAGGGTACTGGTAAGTGGACGGGGATTTCAGCTCTTGATGAGGGGATACCTGTAACACTTATTGGAGAGGCTGTTTTTGCAAGATGTCTATCTGCGATTAAAGATCAGAGGGTAGCATTTTCAAAAATATACAAACCAAATGTCGCAAAGTTTGATGGAGATAAAGAGAAGATGATAGAAGACATTAAATACGCTCTCTATGCGTCTAAAGTCATCAGCTATGCACAAGGCTTTATGCTGATGCGTTCTGCTGCAAAAGAGCACAAGTGGGATCTCAACTATGGATCTATTGCTCTTATGTGGAGAGGTGGTTGTATCATCAGAAGTAAGTTCCTTGGTGAGATCAAAAAAGCATACGATAAGGCTAAAGATTTAGAATGCTTGCTTTTTGATGATTTCTTTAAGTCAGCGATTGAAAAATCTGAGAAAAGTTGGAGAACCGTTGTTGCGGAGTCTGCGAAATGCGGGATCCCAACACCATGTTTTAGCACATCTCTTGCGTTTTTTGATGGATACCGTTCGGAAAGACTTCCTGCGAACCTTCTGCAAGCACAAAGGGATTACTTTGGTGCGCATACATATGAAAGGCTGGATAAGCCAAGAGGAGAGTTTTTCCACRCTAACTGGACAGGAAAAGGTGGGAATGTAAGTTCATCCACGTACGTTGCATAAGAAATAGCAATTTCTAAGAGATCTATCTAAATGGCGAGGGTAACCTCGCTATTTTTTTTGGCAAAAAGGCCATTCAGAGGAAAATAACCTAAAATTCTCCCATGTAGATGTAATTGATCCTTCCATACAAGGTCCAATACAATGGAATTGATCCTTGCATGGAAGGGTCAATTCTAGTAATATAGTCCTTATATGGAGGGGTTATAGTATGGAAAAAGTGTTAGCGACTCTTGTAGAGGAATTTAGAAATAGTCTACCCAGTACAGAAGAGAGTGTTTTAAGAGATCATTCCTTTACAGAGGCTCCCAAGATGATCGATGTTGCAATTGGGATCAGGCGTTCTGGGAAAACTTATCTGATATATCAGAAAATCAGAGAACTTTTGAAAGCTGGTATTTCATATGATCAAATTTTGTTTGTGAATTTTGAAGATGACCGTCTTCTTCCGATGGATCAAAAAAGCTTGGGTAAACTACTCGATGCTTTCTATACAATGTTTCCAGATAATCATGATAGGGAGTGTTATCTTTTTCTAKMSGMAATCNCRRMMTKKAGNMGARCNRRCYTCTYGTNRYWAKASSWTYKYKYGRYAGWAASMRMSKKSGKATTTATTTAACTGGATCTTCTGCAAAACTGCTCAGTAAGGAAATAGCAACGTCTTTAAGAGGACGATCGATTTCAACAGAAGTATTTCCTTATTCGTTTAAGGAGTATTGTAGCGCTCATGATAAAGTCGTTCCAAAAGCCCCTTTCGGAAAAAAAACAATAGATCAGTTTTTAAAAAGCTTTAAAGATTATATGCTTGTTGGTGGATTTCCAGCAGTACAGGGGCTTCATGCAAATGAGAGAAGAACAGTTTTGCAAAGTTATGTGGATGCTGTTGTTTTTCGAGATATTATTGAACGCTATAAAGTCAGAGAAACTTCTCTTATAAAATATCTGATTAAAAGCCTAATAAAGAATGTTGCATGTCCCTTTACGATAAGTAAGTTTTATAAGGATATCAAAAGTCAGGGGGTTAAAGTTGGCAAGGATACTCTTTACCAATATCTAGACTATATCGAAGATGCGTTTTTAGCCTTCAGAGTTCCTCTTTTTTCCGAGTCAGTTCGTAAGAAGCAACTACGTCCTCAAAAAATATACATCGTTGATAATGGTCTAGCATATGTGAACCAACTTAGTATTTCAAAAAACTATGGCAATATGTTTGAAAACCAAGTGTATTTAGACCTTAGAAGAGATGGTAAAAAAGTTTCATACTACTTAACTGAAAAGGGCGGTTATGAGATAGATTTTGTTGTAGAAAATCAAGACGGTTCCTTAGAGCTTCAGCAAGTTGTTTATGATACAAGTGATCTTAAAACATTAGAGAGAGAACAGCGAGCTCTTAAGCAGGCGAAAGAAGAGCTGGGAATAGAGGGCAGGATCATTACGCCAGAAGACTATGTTCTTGACTTCTTAGAAAAAGAGTAAGAAGAACTATCCTTCTGCTTTTAAAACAGCCATGAAAGCTGATTGAGGGATGCTTACTTTTCCAAATTCTTTCATTTTTTTCTTACCCTTCTTCTGCTTTTCCCAAAGTTTTCTTTTTCTTGAAATATCACCACCATAACATTTAGCAGTAACATTTTTAGAAAGAGCATTAAGAGTTTCCCTTGCAATGATTTTTCCGCCGATTGCACCTTGTATAGGTACTTTAAACTGCTGGCGCGGAATGACGTCTTTTAGCTTTTTACAAATGGCTCTGCCTTTTGCCTCTGCCTTTGATCTGTGAACAAGGCAGGAAAAAGCATCAATAGATTCTTCATTCACCTTGATCTCAAGTTTAATGATATCACCACGCTCATACTCATCAAGCTCATAATCAAAAGAAGCGTAGCCTTTTGTCATAGACTTTAGCTTATCGTTAAAATCTGTAATGATCTCATTCATAGGGAATTTATAGGTAAGCAACAATCTTGATGAATCGAGAGTTTCCGTTTTTCCAGGGACCCCTCTTTTATCCGTTGCAAGTTTCATTACAGCCCCGAGGAAGTCATGGGGCGTCATGATATGGCATGTCACATAAGGCTCTTCAATAAAGTTAATAGAGGCTGGATCTGGGAAGTGTACAGGGTTATCGATCGTAAGTTCCTTGCCGTTTGATAGCATCACTTTATATACAACGCTTGGCGCTGTTGTAATGATATCGAGATCGAACTCACGTTGCAGCCGTTCAAAAGAAATTTCAAGATGCAAAAGGCCAAGGAAGCCGCATCTAAAACCAAAACCAAGAGCAAGAGAGCTTTCTTGCTCTACATGAAGAGCAGAGTCATTCAGTTGCAATTTTACAAGTGCATCGCGCAGAGCTTCGAAATCAGAAGAATCAACGGGATAGATCCCAGCAAATACAACAGGGGAGATGAGTTTAAATCCTGAAAGAGGTGTCTTACAAGGTGCTTTTTGCGTTGTGAGGGTATCACCAACTTTTACATCCGTTGTATTTTTAATGTTTGCGTTGATGAAGCCCACTTCACCAGCTCTTAGGATATCAACAGGTTTTTCGTTTGGTGCAAAAACGCCAAGTTGCAAAACTTCGAAGTTCTTTTCTGTTGCCATCATTTTAACGATGGTTTTTTTAGAAACCTCTCCAGACATGATCCTTAGATAAACAAGAACCCCTCTATAAGGGTCATAATGCGAATCAAAGATAAGAGCTCTTAAGATGTCATCTTTTTGGGGTTTTGGAGGAGGAATGTCCTTTACGATAGCCTCTAAGATATCTTCGATACCGACGCCTGTTTTTGCAGAGCAAGAAACAGCATTGTCTGTTGGAAGGCCTATGACATCTTCTATTTGCTTTTTAGCAGCATCAGGATCTGCTGACGGAAGATCGATCTTATTGATTACTGGGATGATTTCGAGATCTCTATCTATTGCGAGATGGACATTTGCGAGTGTTTGCGCCTGCACACCTTGTGCCGCATCAATCACAAGAAGGGCTCCTTCGCATGCAGCAAGTGATCTTGAAACCTCGTAAGAAAAGTCTACGTGTCCTGGTGTATCGATGAAATTCATCTGGTAGGTGATCCCATCTTTTGCTTTGTAATACATGGTGACAGGGCGGGCTTTTATGGTAATGCCGCGCTCTTTCTCAAGATCNATACTATCAAGAATCTGCTCTTTCATCTCTCTTTTGGAGACAGTACCTGTGAACTCAAGAAGCCTGTCTGCAAGGGTAGATTTTCCGTGATCAATATGGGCAATAATGGAGAAATTTCTAATATGTTTTCGTTCGTAATTAAACATGAGATCCTGTCTATATAACTGGCCTTAAGTGTAGAGCAAAAATTGGTAGAATTCAAGTGGAATAGATTTTCCTATCTGAAGACAAAAAGCTCTATTGCAAAGAGAGCAGAAAACACCCAACACACGATAGGTATATGCTTATACTTTCCTGTGATGACTTTGAGAACTGTATAGGAAATAAATCCAAAGGCAAAGCCGTGGTAGATGCTAAAGGTAAGGGGCATTGTGATTGTTGTTACAAAAAATGAAACAACGTCTGCAAAATCGTTCCACTTCATAGATTTTATCTGCATGACCATATAGCAGCCAAGAACCATCAATACTGATGTTGTTGCAAAGTTTGGTATGGATGAGAAGAGGGGATAGAAGAATAGGCAAAACAGGAACAGGAGGGCCACGATAATGGAGCTAAATCCTGTTTTTGCACCGGCGCTTATTCCCGAGGCAGATTCTATATGAACTGCGAGAGTTGTYGTTCCAAGCAGCGGTCCAAGCGACGAGCTTATGGAATCTGGAAGAAGCGCTTTTTCCATATGTTTTTCATCATGAATATCTCCTTCTCTTCCGGACTGCTTTAAAAGAAGAAAAAGTCCTGCTGTCGAATCAAAAATCCCAATCAAAAACAAAGAGAACAATATTTTGAAAAAATCAGGTTCTTTAATAAAGGAGAAGTTGAGTTTTAAAAAGGTAGGGAAAAGGGAGGGGGGAAGTGCAACGACGCCTTTAAAGACGCTCATTTTTAAGATAAGAGCAAGGATCCAGTTTGCAAGGATCACCGCAATAAAGGCGTATTGGAGCTTGAAGTAGAGCATGAGAACGATCACAGCAAAAGAAACAAAAGCAATAAGAACTCTTATATTCATAAAAGAGCCCATCTGAATGATGCTTCCGTGAGAGGCTTTGATCATACCGATTTGCTCGAACCCAACGAAGATAAGAAAAAGGCCGATCCCGCAGGCAATGCCCTTAAAGAGGCTGTTTGGAATGGACATGAGAATTTTTCTTCTGATTTTTATCAGAGTAAAAAACAGAAGAAAAACTCCAACAAAGAAGACTGCGAGCATAGCATTTTGCCATACTATGCCTTGCTTTAAGACAATGGAGTAGGTGAAAAAAGCACTGACGCCAAGTCCTGGCGCTATCGCAAAGGGATAATTGGCAAGAAGTCCCATAAGGCAGGTAGAGAGAGCTGTGACAAGGATCGTTGCGACCATAACAGAGCCGAAAGGAAGCCCAGCGGCTGATAGAATGGTTGGGTTTACAACAAGCACATAGATGATGGAGGAAAAAGTGGTCAGTCCTCCAAGGATCTCATTTTTATATGAGGACCCCATTTCACGGATTTTAAAAAATTTATCAATACTTTCCATAGAATACTTGGAAATTGCTATAAAATTGAAATCTTTGCTTATTCTTCAAAAAAAAGTCGAGTAAGAAATTTATGCAAAAAAAAGACCTACCTTTTTCAAGGTAGGTCTTTTACTTAGTAGAAATATACTCTTAGTTCTTCGTTGAACTTGTTGTTGCAGTTTCTTCTTCTTTAGCAGCTTCCTTAGCAGGAGCAGCTTGAGCAGTAGCTT
>NVUU01000121.1 GCA_002402025.1 Candidatus Aerophobota bacterium | reverse complement strand
GAAATAGGAAGAGCCTACTACTACGAGATCGCAAGGAACCAAATTAAGGGTAACGACCCAGGTATGTTTAAGATTTTGTTTCACGTRGAAACATTGGAAATTTTAGGGATACATATCATAGGGAGAGAAGCGACGGAATTGATACACATTGGTCAAGTTGCAATGACATTTAATGCGAAGATCGATTATTTTATCGACCRGGTGTTCAACTATCCGACTTATGCCGAGGGCTACAGAATAGCGGCCTTAAATGGTATGAATAAAGTAAAATACAAAAGATAATAAGGAAACTCTTTATGGCAATCTACAATATCTTTGACTACACCGAAAAGGTTTCTGCGAATTTAAACTCAAAAAAAGCGCAGAAAACCATGGAGAAAATCGAGCTTGCTGAAGCTAAGGTTGGATTCCAAGAGGAAGAAAGTAGCGGCAAAGATAGATTCTTTTCGTCACTTGCAGCGAGATTATTTTTTCTTTTACTTCTCTTGATAGATGTTTTGTGGGGCGTTTATGTGACGCTGTGTACAGCCCTTGCAACTGTGCTCAACCTCATTACCTTTGGAAAGGTTCCTCTCTTTAGAAGATTCCTCGCTAAATTTTTCCTTTCTTTTAAGCGWTTTCTTGTCTGTGGACTCTCTCTTTTCGTAGCTCTTTTTACCCCAGCTCTTGGCATCATGTTCGCCTGCACGTATTTTCTTATGTACGATAAAGAAGGTATAGAAGAAGTTGTTCCAACTTCACTGCAAGCGCAGTTTAAAGAGTTTTTTACAGCTTAAGAATGCTCTTCATCACTTTGGAAGAGATACTCTTCTAAAGCGTCATCATCTTTTTCTTCCTGTCTTGGATCTAAATAATATGCGAGAGCTGTTGTTCTTGGAAGAGGGATATATTCTCCCTGCTCTTCTTCTGAGATTGCTGTTTTACGTTTCATTTTAAATATGCCAACAAAGATCAAAAGAAGGCTTAAAATACTTACATAAAGAAAAAGTCCAGAGGGTCTGATTAACATCAGTATTGGCGAAATAAGAGGCCCTAGGATCGATCCTGTTCCATAAACAATAAGAAGAGAGCAGGTGATCGATATAATATTGTTTGAGGTGAAGTGATCGCAGGTGAAGGTAATACTGAGAGGATAAAGGGTAAATGAAAATCCTCCAAAAAGGATACACAGCAGAAGAAACAACCAGTAGGACATACTGGTGCTTATAAATAGTACAAAAGAGATCACAAGTAAGAAGAAAGCTACAATAAGAAGTACTTTTAACCTATCGATAATGTCTGAGAGATGACCGATCGGCCACTGCAATGCAAGACCTCCAAAAATTGTCAAACCCATGATCTGAGTTAGCTGCATTATCGAAAAACCACTTTCTCTTGCAAACACGGGACCAAGACTGTAGAAAGCGCTTAATATCATACCCGCTATGAAACAACCGAGTGCTCCAAAAGGACAGATCTTGAAAATATGAAAGATGGTTGTTACAGAAGCATCTTCTGTAACTTGTGGRGAGCCAGAGCGCATGACACATACAGGGATCACAGAGATAGAAGATAGGAAAATGGAAGTTAGGAATGGTGCTTGAGTGTTTATGTCTACAAAGTTCAAGATAAACTGTCCGAGTGCCTGGGCAAGGTATAGCCCAACCATATATAGAGAGAGCAGTTTTCCTCTTGTCTTTGTTGATGAAAGCAAAAGAAGCCAGCTTTCTATCACGATAAACAGTCCTGCGGCACAAATCCCCATAAGACAACGAAGGAGCATCCAACTCCATATGCTGATGGATACACTTTGCAGAGTGACAATCGCAGCGTTCATAGATGCAAAAATCGCAAATGCCCTAATATGCCCAATGTGATTCATGAATTTTTCAATGTAGATCCCGCCGATCATGATTCCGAGGAAATAGCAGGCGTTAACAAGACCGTTTAAAGAAGCGGAGTACCCGACAGCGTTTAACTTTACGCTGACATATGTATTGAAAAACCCTTGTCCAAGCATGATAAGCGCAAGAGAAGCAATAGGAGCGATTATTTGCTTGTAGGTAGCTTTCATAAGGCATCTACATTTATATGAGCTAATATACATTTGGGACTTTATAAAGCCCCTTAATTGTATTAATCATCTTTTCTGTTTTATTTTAAAAGAGATTTTTACTCTTTTTTGTCATAGAGCGAAGTAATATGATCTGAAGAACGGAATTAAGATATTAAAAACACTTAAGCAGATTCTTTGACTTTAGGCTGTTTCTTCTCGCCACAGAACGCGCAATGTTTCCAATAAGGCTCCATCTCTTCCTTACAGCTTGCGCATTTGGGATCGTTGTTATCGTGCCAGCGATCTCTTTTATGGTAGATGATTTGTATGATGATGATGATGACAGGAAGTGTAGTCGCTATTTGTTTTACAAGGAAAATAAGCGAGCCTTCAACATAAGCTGTTGCAGTTAAAACGCCAAAGCCAATCGCAAGTAGAACGTTATAGGAGAGAGACAGATCTCGAACTTCTTTGTGAACTTGAATTTTATAAATCTGAAACCAGTAACTTATTGAAAGTATGACAATTGCTGCCCAAGAGAAAATTTGTAGAACCATGCTTTTTACCGAAGATAAACCTTATTTCACATATGCATGGTATCTATTTTTTCAGCTAGGAAATTTCTACAGGTGTCTGGTATCGAATATTTTTATAATCCAAATAGCATGCCAGGTGAAAAAGTCATCGATGTAAGAATTAATGGCAAGCCTCTTGAGACAAAAAGAAAATATCGCCTTGCGACTAATACTTATAATCAAGGCGGGGAAGATGGTTTTTACACCCTTGCAGATGGGAAAATTCTTATCAATTATGATGAAGCTGGTAAACTCATCGATACGGTCATCCAATATTTGCAAAAAAATCCCAATATCTCAAAGTCTATAGAGGGACGCATCCGCTCTATAGACTCTGTGAATTCTTTGCATTTTAAGTAAAAGGGAATCTGGCTTTTACGTACTCATTCCCTTTTATTTCGAGATTGTAAATTTTGTAGGGATAGACAGGGTTACCGGTCTTCTCGACCCTTACCTTCGGATTATCCTTCCAATCTTTTGCAATCTTTACATCTTCAGGAGCGATCTGCCATTCACTATCATCAGACAGTGTCATCTCAGTTCCTATATTTCTCTTTACGTAAAGAGGGGGAGCTTTAGGTACTACTTTTTCATGGCGATCGTAAAAACCATGGGCAACAAGCCACTTGGCAAGTTGCATTTTTTGATTTTGTTTGAGTCTAAGGACTCCTGTTCTTCTCTGATCTTCAATAGACATCATGTCATTGATAGAAGGGACTTCTGTTGCAGCAAGGCAAAATGTCACCATGAAAAGAAAGAGTAAATAGAACGATTTGTTTTTAAGCATATAAACAACCCATATGTATTGGTCTCTCTAATACCCTTTTAGAAATTTTTTTATTTAGTTGCAAATCTTATGAATGGGATTTGGATAAACACAGCGAAGTTGATATTCCAAAGACTTAAGCATTTTGGGGTTATGGTTATTTGATGAGAGAATCTCTTTTGTGTGGGTTAAGAAATTCCAGGCCTCTTGATATTGAAGCCTTTGCAAGGAAAGAACTGTGAGATAATAATTCATCGTAGGGTCTTTTTTATCAAGTTCGTAGCACTTCTTTAGAGCCTCAAGAGCTTCCTTTCCTCTGCCAAGTTGAAGCCAGCTCACGGCAAGTTGCAGCTGACCTGCCCGAAATTTTGGACATTCTTCTAAACAAGAGAGCAAAATCTTCTGTTTTTGCAGAATAGAGTCTCTTGTTTCATCAACAGGGGTAAATACAGCTTCGATAGCATCCACTGTCGCGTTGCCGCTTAAATAATCCATAGGGATGGTCTCTTCATGAACCGCATCAATAAAGGTTTTTCCAGCGATTTGTTTAAAAAGGTCTTCTGCTTTTTCATTCTCATATTGCATGAGGTAGGTGATGCCAAGAAGGAGTTTTATCAAATCGTCATCTGGTGTGAAAGGCATTGCTTTTTCATACAAAGAGACTGCTGTATCGTAATCTTTTCTATGAAGCATGACGGAGGCTTGGTTGACAAAAGCCATTCCAACAACTTCTTTAAGAGATCTTTCATGAAGGAGCTTTGTGTTGATACCGAGATACATATCTGATGGAGTGTTTACACCTCTTGCTGTTGTTTCGATGTTGATGATTGTGTCACCATCTTTATAGCGAACATAGATGTGTCCGGGAGGCGTGATGATCTCAAGGGGGACATCGATCCTTTGTGCAAGAGCTAAATATAGTATCGATACACCCAAACAAACACCTTGTCTGTTGTCGATAACAGATGGAAGAAATGTATAGATGTCGATATCTTTTGCCCAAAGAGAGTGCGGAGGAAATCTAAATTTCATTTCATGGAAAATGAAATGGTTAATTGCATGGATCTTTTCGAGATCTGTTGCATCTTTACTAAGCCTTGCAAGGATCTGCAGTGCCATCAGATCAAGGTTCGCTTCGTACTTACGCACCTCGTAGATAGGATCTTCTGATGCTTCATATTGGTAAAGTAGTAGAGCTCTTGCAAGATCGATCTCATCTGAGCTAAGTTTCATCACTTCTTCTTTTTCTAAAACTCCGTATCCCTTGAGCGTGCGGTTTTTTAGGTGTGATGAAATTTTCTCAATCTGATCCAGCTGTTTTAGCGTTATATTCGTTTCTTTTTCGTAGGGCTGCTTGTTGATAAGAGCGATCATGGCTCCAATATCAAGATCTGGTAGTTTGATAGAAACAGGAGTTTTGTCTCCTTTATCTTTATGAAGATAAATCAGATCCCAGACTCTTTTTAGAGCATCTTTGCCAAGGTCTGTATCAGGGTAGAGTTCATAAAAAGCAAAAAGTTTTGAGATAGAAGTCGGATCTAAGCTGTTATATAGCGTTTGCAGATTCATCCTTTCAGCGGAAGGATAAGAGAAACAAAGGCAGGTAGAAAAGAGAAATATTGATAATAAACGCATAGTGTAGATTGTAAGTCCGAATAGGGTTTTTTCCAAAGGTATTTAGATCTAAGTTTTCTCTTCCTAAGATTTTTTTGTTACCAAATTACCTGAGAAGTTTTCCTTAACTATTTCTTAACACTTGCGTTAAAACAACAATTAACATAAGTTCTCGCCTCATTTTTAAATCAGAAAATAGAGGTATGAGAGTGGCATTACTCACAACAGCAGCAGTGGCGCGTTCACAGAATAAACTATCCCAAAAATATGGAGCACAAGATTTTGCTGATCGGACATATTCAGGCGCATATAGATATGCAACAAGAATAGGAACCTTCGCATGTATGCCCTTTGCGTGGGCTGCTACTAGGATTACTGGTAATCAGTGGTGGTCTAATGCTAATTTGCCAGCCTTAGAAGTTCCACCTCTTCTAGCTTCTGCAAGAAGAGTGGCAGAAAGAGCAAAACTTGAATTAAACGACACGGATTTTGCAAAGTTTCAGCATGATTTTAGAGTTTATTTGGAAAAAGGGGCTTACACGGACCAGGCAAAACTACATTTCATGGCTACAACGTTTAATAGTGGTTGGATCGATAAGTTTTGGGAAACGATGTATTGCTACGGTAGAGAGTGTCCCATAGAAAAGGCTTCCTGGATTGGGTATGATGGAACAAATCCTGTTAACCTAAATAAATTTATGGGCAAAGATAAGCTGCTTGTAAGAGGTGCTTGTATGTTTCGACTTGTAATGGATTACAAAAGAGAACTTGAAGCTGGAACACTTGATGAAAATATGGTTTTTGGATTTAGATCAAAAAAAGTTTCTCTTCCTATTGATGCAGAAAAATGCCGAAAAATTTTTGGAACCTATAGGAAACCAGGAGTTGATTGTGACACATTTGTAGATCATCCTGATTCTACACATGCAGTTGTGATGCACAGAGGTTCAACATATATATTAAATCTTATGAAGGATGGTAGAGTAAAAACAACAACGGAACTCTATGCAGATTTGCATTCTATATATGATGATAAGGCAGATGGTGAAGAGTGTGATGTAAACGTTTTATCCTCTCAAAAAAGAGCTGATTGGGCAACAGACAGAGAAGAAACCATAAAGGTAAGCGATAAGAACGCAGCTCATATGG
>NVUU01000120.1 GCA_002402025.1 Candidatus Aerophobota bacterium | reverse complement strand
CTTTGTTGGTTTTTGTTTTTTTCTATCGAAACCAAGGCTTTGGTTCCTACCAGTTTTAGCAATGTTATTTTCTTGGATTGTTTTATTTGCAATAGGAGTGCTTGTTGCCTATTACGCCTGGCCCAAAACCGATGTGAGCTGGCTCTACACATCTTTCAAAATTTTTAGAGCTCTTGGGCTTGCAGCGTTTGCAGCTGTATTTGTTTGGATCATTTTTTTTCCTATCTTTTTGAACATCTGCTTTGAAAAACTTCTTAAAAAAGTTTACCTCGCAAAAGGTGATACCTTTGAGCCTCTTAGCTCTTATAAAGCTTTAGTCTCTGGTTTTATTATCTTTAAGAAAACCATCCTTTTGCGTTTCTTCTGGATCCTTCTTTGCCTCGTAGCAGCTTTTATTTATGGACCACTTGGGATGGTTGCTTCGCAAATAGCCATTGCCCACATCTCCTTTATTGATGGTCTTGATTTGAGTCTGTCTTTAAAAGGACTAGATGCAAACGCAAGATATGCGCTGATTAAGAAATATAGAGTCTCTCTTATTGTTGGTGGATTTATTGGAGGGCTTGTTGGGTTTGTATTTTTGCCAACACTTATAGTGTGGCTTTTTTGGATACCAAGTCTTTATATCGGAGCATGCCTTTTTGCGAGAGAAAGAGTTTAGGATCTGTTGCAATTTCTTATTCTTTCACATAAGATATGCCAAAAACTGGAATACTATGAAGAAGTACATTTTAGCAGCGCTTTTAGTTACATTTACAATAGCTGGGTTTTCATCGATTACCTACACCTATGATCAGCGTTTTTTAAAATCAAAAAACGAAGATCCAAATCTTCTTATGTTTTGCGCAGGTGCCTATAACTTTACAAGATCGAACTCTAAATATAAGACAGGAGCTCTTCAGCTAGAGTTTAAAGGACCGAGTTTCTTTGGAAAAAAAACTCTCAAGATAAAGCCTTTTGCAGCCCTTATGGGCAACTTTCAAGGATCTCTTTGGCTTGGGGCTGGCGTTAACTTTGACATTAGCTTTTCAGATTGGCTTGTAGTGACGCTTGGATTTGGTCCCGGTCTCTTCTATAAAGGAGGAGGAAAGGATCTAGGATATCCACTTGAGATGCGCTCATCAGCTGAAATAGCCTACCGCTTTAAATCGAAATCAAGGTTTGGAGTGCAGTTTTATCATCTCTCTAACGCAAGTTTAGCAAGTAGGAATCCTGGAACAGAAGTTCTTCTTTTGTTCTACGCGATCCCTATATAATTTTTAAGCTTCTACAGCTCTTGTAGTGAAATATGATTTTTCTAGATCATAAACTGTCCATTCTCTATTTGATTATAAGCAACTTAAGTATAAGTCGGCGGTTGGTGTAAAATAAAGATTTTAAATAATAACATCTTTATGAATACTAGAAGTAGGGATCCCTATGTCCCTACACCATATATTGAGGAATATTGATGGAGCCCCTGCAGGAAGACTTTACACCTCTTTTGTTCTTTAAAGGTTGTCATGCTCAGACAATAATAGGCTCTGTATCAATGTTTTATAAAGCACCAGATTCTAAGCGTGTCTATGTTACTCTGCCTGATAATGATCAGTTCACCTTAGAGATATGCACCCCAAATGATTGGAAGAGTGGAGACCCTACTGTGATATTTATCCATGGTCTTTGTGGCTCTCACAAATCAAACTACCTACAGAGACTTGCTAAGAAGTTCTACAAAAAGGGGATACAGTCAATACGTGTTAACATGCGAGGTTGCGGGAGTTCTAGAGGTCTTTCGAAGTATTTATATCATTCGGGAAGTAGTGATGATGTGTACTTTGCACTGAGCGAGATAAGAGAGAGGTATCCCAATTCACCCTTAACTCTTATGGGGTTTTCTCTTGGGGGGAATATTGTACTTAAACTCGTGGCAGAGCTTGGAGAGACAGCTACGGGCTTGCTTTCGAATGTAATTGCCATCTGCCCGCCGCTTGATCTACGCAATACTTCTCAACTTATAAGTATGCCTCATAACAAAATGTACGAAAAATATTTCATAAACCTTTTAAGGGAAGATGTACACTATAGGCATGCTCACTTTGATCTGCCAGAAATACATCTACCAGAAGATATGTCAGTTTTTGAATTTGATGAGTATTATATAGCGCCTCAGATAGGGTATAAGAGCGCACTTGAATATTACGATGCTTGTAGCGCTGTTAAAGTACTAAATAAAATAAAAATACCTACGCAGATCTTATTTGCAGAAGATGATCCCATAATAGATAGCTCCGTTGTGGATAAAGAAAGTTTACCTGAACATGTCCAAGTCGTAATTACTTCTCATGGTGGACATCTTGGGTTCTTGTCGAATCCTTTCAGTAAAACAGGTTTTAGATGGCTTGATTATATCTTACTTAAATGGGTTGATCTCTTTAACCCCAAAAAATCATAGCCTTTCTTGAGCTGGAGTATCTTCTAGAAGAATTTTGTGCTCTTCAAGCCAAAGCACGATTGCATCAGATTCAAGTAAGGGATCATTGTCAATCACAAGGCAAGGGACTTGTCTTTTACCGCTGATTTTCTCAAGTTCATCGCTATATTCTGGGTTGCCTTTGATATTTTTCATTGGAACGGTCTTTTTTAAGTCGTCTAAATAATCTAGGACTTTTCTGCAAAAAGGACAGGTGTCTTTAAAATATAGTGTTAGTTCAGATTTGATCTTCATTTTTTCTTCCTTGTTAATGCATTGTCAAAAGCGATTATATACTATCTGTGAGGATTCGGGAAAAGGTATTTTAGACCGAAACGAAAGGCTATAGAAGTGGTTTGCTTTTGGATTCTTGAATAGTATTTTCTGGAGTTTGTAAAATTTTCTTTATCGCTATCTATTTTTACAATGTAGCTAATCGGTTGAGAAAAAACCAACTGCTCATGAGCGAGCACAGGGCTCAACGGCTTGCTTGTAAAAGCTTCATAAACATCGCCGAATAGGTTGCCAAACTTTGAAACAATATCTCCTCTTGTGACGAAAGTGACAAAAGGAGGTTTTGAGTCTTCTTGCACAACGGACCACTCATCAAGAAGTTCCTCACTTATCCCCGGTGGGTTAAAAGCAAAAGAGCTCGCATTGGACTCTTTTGCAAGAAGTTCGTGTTCGAAAAGAAGAGTGTAAAGGGCAAGAACGCCTCCGAGACTGTGCCCTATGACGCGAGCTTTTTTACCAGCGGTTTCCATTTGCGTGAGCCACTGGCGGATACTCGATCTCGAGTTGTAGTAAAGGCGCCTTCCAGGTCCATCTGGATCTAAATCGCTAATGATAGAGGCTCTTCCTGACTCAGAAAGAAATGAAAAGTCAGTGCCTCTATAAAGAAGTATGGGGTTTGTCTTAGGGAAATTTTTTGGAATAAGTCCAAAGGCTACGTGTGTCTTCCAAAGATCAAAGATGGTGTCGACAACATATTCTGTGAACTCAATTTTATTTTGATCATTTACTGTTGCTATTTTGATAACCGTATTTTCTTTTAGATCTCTATACGCGACAACTTTTGAAAGGATTTCGAGTGAGGTTAGCTCGCAGATACGAGGCTTCTTGATGTTTTCATAGGCAAGATTTAGAAGATGTTGAGAAATTTCTAAATCATATGGATCGAAAGTTACCTTTCCAATAAGAGTCTTAGAAGTTGAAAATCTACCAAAGTTGTCAGAGAAGTATTTGAGATCTATGCAAGGGTTTTTGAGCTTTTCCACCTCAAGAGGACCCTTCCTGTAGTAACACCTAGAAGAATAGTTAAACATTAGGGAAAGTAGCTTATCCCAGTACTTATAGCGCTTGATAATCGCTATGGCATGGAGGTTCCAAATTCTTGTTGTCTTACGTAGCTTTGTTAAAAGTTCGTCAAATTTTGACATTTGATTAATTTCTACCTATAAATATTTAGTGCAAATACACCGGAAACAAAATCCCTAGAATTGTCCCCTGTTACAGAAAACCAGACTCCAGCAACAAGCCCTACGGTCTTATTAAAGTTGTATTCAAGAGCAGGAGCAAGACTCAGCTGTGTCACGATCGGCCCATTTAAATCTGCGATCGTGCCATCCCTCTTTATACCAGGTTTTCCTTTAAATGTGCGTCTTGAATCTCGTATGTACTGTATGTCAAGTGCGAGTGTGAAGCTTTGAGTAAGTGTGTATTCTCCGGAGAGGATTGTTGCAAATTTACTACCGGGGCTGACCTTTCCGTTAGTTCCAAAGCCGCCACCATAAGCGTTAAAGCTATGGACGTGAACTTTTGCTGGATACATATAGCCAATGTTCCATCTGAGTCTAAGTAGTCTTGGATGAAGATAAAAAAGTTTTTGAAAGGTAAAGGCAAGGCCTGTTTGAAAAGATCCGGTGCCGGAGTTACCAGTGCCATTCATTTTAGGATCAAAATACTCATAGTGGCCGGAAGGGAAGCTTTCTTGTACGGTGATTCTGAGATCTGGAATCATAGTCCCTTTTTTATCTTTAAGAGCTTGGAAGCCGAGATAAATCGTCATGTCATCATATCTGAAATCGTTCTTCTTATTCTTGAAGTTCCWCAAGAACCCTGAGATRATTTGGATGTCCATCCACTCGGTGAGCCCATGAGTGAGATCGAGAAGAGGGTTTACCGTTACACTTTTATTTTTTGGAACGTGTTTCCACTGGTGGGAGTGAATACCGGCGTTATCCGTTACATAAAGATAGGGTTCCCAATTTGTGTGGCCAACAGGAACGACTCTTCCAGCGGGAGCTAGCAGGGGGCCTGTGAACCAGGGTTGAAATGAATCTTGATCCATGCTTTTGCTAGGATGACTTGGGTCATAGGTGGGTTCACTCTCAGAACTTCTTGAAAATCCTAAAACACTAAAGCAAAAAAACAGTAAAAGGGACGCTACAAAAGTCAGCATAAAATCCTATAATTAGCGGTCATTTGCATAATAGGTATGAAATACAATTTTATGAAGGATTATACTTCTGCTTCTTTTTTTGCGAATTCTTTATTTACCCCGCGTACAGCCATGATCCAAGAGACGCATGCTATGGCTATAATTGGTGTAAGGACATGTGTAAYTGATAAAATGGAGCCTGTACCAAGAAGGTCTATCAGACCAACCTGTATCCAGGCAGAACCCGACTTACCAAGCCTTGAGCCTACAACATCTATTGCAGCCTTTCCCTTTGTTTTACTTTCGAGATCAAGAGGGATGAAAGCGATTTCTTTTGTAGGGTCAAAAAAGGAATATTTCATCACTTTACTGATGATATTTTGAACTGCTCCAAAAAACACTAAAAAGACAAGAGGAGAGACGCCTAGGAATAATGATGGCAGTGCAAAGTGCTGACTGAATAGAACGAAAAAGAAAAAGAGTAGTCCTGTGCAGCCAACAACGATAGGGGTTAATTGCGCAGAGAAATGCCACCCAAATAAACGGATGATCCCTCCTCCAAAAAATAGGACTGTAATAAATGCCACAAGCCCAACCCAAGAGGTGACTTTACTCATGAAGTACTGATATCCGGCAGGATCTGGATGCAAGAGTTTTAGATGAGCTTTCCAGGTGACCTCGATCATGTTAATAGAAAGACCGTAAGCGATCACCATTACAGCGAGATAAATAAGATATTTTGATGCGAAGACATGTTTGATTCCTTTCCATAAAGAAAGTTTTGTCTTTTCTTCTTCAATTTTTAGTTCTGTTGGAAGACGGAACTCTTTTTTCGTGAGGACCTTTTTTGTAAGTATCCAGTGAAGAATCATGATAATCAGGCAGAAAATACAGACCCAAAGCATTATTTGTTTAATTGTAAACATGTAGTGCAAATGGGAGAGTTTTCTTACGTAGTAGAGCACGAGGGGCCCTGCAATGAAAGTTGCGATGTCACCCGCTGCTATGAAGATCGTATAGGTTCTTTTTGCCTCAGAAACAGAGGTGATATGGTTTGTGAGCCCCCAAAACAGAAGAAAAATCACAAGACTTGCCCAAAGTTCTGCTGTAACAAAAAACAAACTATGTATCCAGTGACGGTAGATAGATACCCAGTGAGAGGCTTTGTTCCCAAGAAAATTTTGAAGTGCGTCAGCGGAAGCATGAGGCTGTAGATAATCTGCATTGGGATATAACACAAACCCGTAAAGAAACAA